>JABDJG010000422.1 GCA_013002595.1 Hyphomicrobiales bacterium
TGTCATAGTCATCGTAACTGTCCTTCAGTTGAGTGATGAGCGACTTAACTTGCTGGCCATCGTATCTCGCCGATTGCCCTGGCGATGTGCATTCCATCACATGACAGGCCGGTTTTCTTCAACGCGCAGGTTCAGGTCCATCCACGCCTCGACATCATCGCCGAAAAGCGAATTCGCCTTCTGCAAAGCAGCCGTGTAGGAGGCGAACGGGGCGCCAATTACGGTCTTGCGGTCTTTGACGATGATGTAGGTCATAATCTCGATCTCCTTTGGTAAGGTGACGAGAACCATAAGCCTTGCAACATGTTCTAACGCTGAATGGCCCGTTTATCTCCCGTTCAGGTTGAGAACACGGTTGTAAAGTCGCAATAACCGCCGTTAGGGATGATTCAAGATCAATATCGCTGCTGTTCAGCCGATTGTTGTAGTCGTGTGATTGACACGCTAAGCTGCTGCTGACATTAGTGGGAGCATCCGTAGGGTTTTAGAGGGGCTCTGCGGATAAGTACAAACAAACAGGGGTATGCGTCATGAAACCTACACTCATTTTGGTTGGTGCCGACAAGGGTGGCGTTGGCAAGACCACCATTTCGCGAGCCATTCTCGATTTTCTTGCACGCAAGAACGTCTTGGCGCGCGCCTTCGATACCGAAAACCCGCGCGGTACACTCCACCGGTTCTATCCCACCAACAGCGAGATCATCGATCTCAATGCGGTCGCGGACCAGATGAAGGTTCTCGACACCATGGAAAGTTCCAAGGTACCGGTCACCGTGGTGGACCTGAAAGCCGGCAACCTGTCGGCTGCGCTCGACACGTTTGACCGCATCGGCGTGCTCGAAGCTGCCCGCGACGGACAGTTCAATCTCGGGCTCATCCACGTGGTCGGCCCTTCTGTCGCCTCGCTCGATGAGATCAACGAAGTGTCGAATTACATCAATGGCATCGACTACATCATCGCCCGTAACTTCATCAACGAAACCAACTTCTTTGAGTGGGACGAACAGACCTACAAACGCTATTTCTCAAACCTGAATGGCGCAGCGGAAATCGACGTGCCCAAGCTCAACGAAATGGCCTATGAGCAGGTTGATCTGGCAGGCGTGACCTTCAACAATTTCATCGCCAACAAAGCAGCGTCAGGCCGGGCCGGCAAATTCTCGTTTGTTCTGCGCGGTTATGTGAAGAAATGGACATCGGAAATCGAAGCTGAGCTGGAGAACCTCCGGCTGGTCAAGGATATCCTCAATGCCGGGAATGAGCCCGCTGGCGAGGCCGACAGCGATGTGGAAGCTGCCTAAGTCAGGCAGCCCGCAAGCGCCTTTTAATAAGTTATGATCGGGCCATATTGAAAAATATGGCCCGTTTCTGATGCCTTGATTGTAAGAGGTGATGCGTGTCTCGCCTGCAAAACAACAGACACTCCAGGGCCACTTAAGCCTCATGGATGTTGGACCAAAGATATACGTTGTGTGCTCGGACCGTGCACGGAACGGCAAAACTTTGCTGACCCGCCTTTATACCGATTTTCTGCTTGCTGTCGGCCGTGATCCTCTGGTGATCGATGCCAACAGTCCTGAAGGCACCGCAGCAGGCTACTACCCTGACCGTTCAATCATCGTCGACCTAAACCGGGTCAAGGGCCAGATGACGGCGCTCGATACCATGTTGATGATGCCTGAGCGTGACTATCTGATTGACCTGCCGGCGCGGCTGTTTTCGAAATTCTTCGATGTTCTGGAAGAGCTGAATTTCATTGAGGAATCGCGGGCCGCCGGCCTGGAACTGATCATCCTGTTCATTGTCGAGCCCTCAATGAGTTCTTTGAAGACCGCAAAGGACGTCTACCTGAGCTATCCGCATGATCGCTTCATTGCCGTGCGCAACGAGGCATTCGGGCACGTCCTTGACCGCTACGAGGAAGCCAAGATCTATTTCGACATCTCGGCCTACGGTGAAATCGCCATGCCGGAATGCGGCAAGCAGGCCATGGAAGCAGTGGCAGATCCTGAATTCTCCTTTCGCGCATTGCTGGATGGCGAGGACTATGATCTCAGTCCCGAAAATGCGCGCAGCCTGCGCGGCTTTGCCCAACTGGTCTTTGGCCAGATCCGCGACATCCAGCTCAAACTTGACATCGTCGATCTCAAAAAGATGGGGCTTGTTTAGCTACCAGCCAGCACCGCTGATGCCTCGGTAAGATGCTTGAGTGTGATGTTGTAATCACCGGCCTCCAGCCGGATATGGTGTGCCTTGTTCAAAACATCGGCATGGGTAAAGC
>JABDJG010000426.1 GCA_013002595.1 Hyphomicrobiales bacterium
GGCAAAGGCTGCCTGAGGCTGTTTGGATTACGCCGCCAACGTGCTAACGCATCGCTACAAAGTGTGATTGCTAAGCGATGAGTCTTGCGTTGGAAATCTCCTCTAGTGAAACGCCGCTGCACAGCGAGGACGTGAAGGAACAGCTGCTCGGGTTGTTGCGGATCATCATCGTCGACCGTGAGCCTCGGGTTGCCGGCCTCCTGACCAGTGCGGCAGGCGTCCTGCCGGCGGACCGTGAACTCAGGATCGCCTCGCTGCAGGTTATCGGCATCTGGTTCAATCTGCTCAACATCATTGAAGAGAACGCGGCGATGCGCTCGCGCCGGGGCATCGAAACGCTGGCCGGTCCCGATCAGGTCAAGGGCACGTTCTCAAACATCCTGGCTGGTGCTGCTGCACAGGGCATTGACCCGAAAGCGGTGTCATTTGCGCTGCAGCAGTTCGACGTCAGCCCGACCATCACGGCGCATCCGACCGAGACCAACCGGGTGACGGTCATGGAGATCCACCGGCGCATTTACCGCAAGCTGGTCGAACTGGAGATTGAGCGCTGGACACCGCGTGAACGCGACCGGCTGATCCGTGAACTGCGGGCTGAGATCGACCTGTTGTGGATGACCGGCGAGTTGCGCCTGGAGCGGCCGAGCCTCGATCAGGAAATTGCCTGGGGACAGCACTTCTTCCGCGAGATCCTGTTTGAAGCGGTGCCGCAGATCTATGAAAACCTGGCCAGCGCCATTCACCGCCACTATCCACAGGACGATCTGCCGATCAGGCCGTTTGTCCGGTTCTCATCGTGGATCGGCGGGGACCGCGACGGCAATCCGAATGTCACGGCCGATGTCACACGGCGCACGCTGGCGGTGAACCGCGAACTGGCAATGGCGCACCACAAGGCCCGGCTGCAGGCTCTGACAAAGACGCTCAGTATCAGCTCCAACGTGGTCGATGTGCCGGCCGAGTTTCTCGAGCGGCATGCCGGGTTGCTGACCCGGGCCGGCATAGCCGACACCGTCAAGTCGCGAAATCCCGGTGAAGTGTTCCGGCAGTATCTTGCGGCGATGACCGTGCTGCTGTCAGCCGATGGCTATAAGCGGGCACGCGATTTCGGCGATGACATTGCAGCGCTTGAACGGGCGCTGCTTCAGATGCGGGCAATCTCGCTGGCCAGCATGGTGGTGCGCCCGTTCCGGCGCGAGATCGAGACATTTGGCTTTCGGGCCGTGTCACTCGATATCCGGCAGAATTCCGATGTCATCAACCGCACGATCCATGATGTCTGGCGGCTCAACGCGGCATCGCCGGAGGAAGTTCCCGAACCGGCCAGTCCAGCCTGGGGAGCCAAACTGCGCTCAGAACTCAGTGCACAAACCCGCGATGCGCCGGTCATGGATGGGCTGTGCGACGAGGCAGCGGAAGCCATGAAGTTGTTCAGGCTGCTGGCGGAAACGCTCAAGGGCCCGGATCAAAGGGCGATCGGGGCGTTTATCTTGAGCATGACGCGCTCGTCGGACGATCTGCTGGCGGTCTATGTGCTGTGCAAATATGCCGGCATGGTCGATGGCGGAGACGGCAGCGGGGATGTGTCCTTGCCGATCGTCCCGCTGTTCGAGACGATTGATGACCTGCGGCGGGCGCCTGCGATTTTGCGCGATCTGTTGAAGGTGCCTTTGGTGCGGCGCAGCGTGCGGGCCCTGGGCAATGTTCAAGAAGTGATGCTGGGCTATTCGGATTCCAACAAGGACGGCGGCTTTGTGTGCTCGACCTGGGAGCTGATCAAGGCGCAAAAGCAGATCGTCAGCGCGGCAAACAAGGAAAAACTGACGATCAGTTTCTTTCATGGCCGCGGCGGTTCAGTGAGCCGTGGCGGCGCGCCGACCGGCCGGGCGATAGCTGCCCAACCGGCCGAAACGGTTGGCGGGCGCATGCGCATCACCGAACAAGGTGAAGTGGTCTCCTCGAAATACGCCAACCGCGGCACGGCGATCTATCAGCTGGAGCTTTTGACCTCCAGCGTCCTTGCCCATACGCTGAAGTCGCCCAGTGAGGAGGAACTCAAGGCCAATCCTGAATTCGATGAGGCGTTTGAAGCCTTGTCGGGCATGTCGGAAGCGGCCTACAGAAAGCTGCTGCAAACACCGGATTTCATCGACTATTTCCAGTCTGCCAGCCCGGTCAACGAACTGGCAATGCTCAACATCGGGTCGCGGCCGGCGAAACGGTTTGGTCTTGGCGGGCTTGAGGACCTCAGAGCGATTCCATGGGTGTTCGCCTGGAGCCAGAACCGGCACCTGATTACCGGCTGGTATGGTCTTGGCAGTGCGCTTGCGTCTTTCATGGAGGTGCGCGGCGCCGGCGGCATCGACTTGTTGCGCCGCATGTTCGAGCATTCGCGCGAGTTTCGCCTGGTGATCGATGAAGTCGAAAAGACGCTCTACCAGGCCGACATGACGATCGCCAGGGAGTATGCCGGGCTGGTCGCCAATGAGACCCTGCGTGCCCGGATACTGGCGATGATTACGGGTGAATACGCAACGTCCTGCGATGCGGTCTGCCGCATAACCGGGCGTGACGATCTGGCCGGCCGGTTTCCGGCCTTCCAGCGCCGGTTCGATGACGTGCGCCCGTATATCGATCAGGTCAACCGGCTGCAGGCCGAGCTGTTGGGCGAGTTTCGCGCAGCAGCGCCCGGCGCGGCGAACGAGAAGACCGTCACTCAGCCTTTGCTCATGTCGATGAACTGTATCGCCGCCGGCATGGGCTGGACAGGCTAGCCTGCCTTATCCTGCCTAAGTTGTCCTTCTCATTGCTTTGCACTAACATTTTGGGACGTTGTTGGCGCCAGCCGGCGTCTGCACAACGAATGAGAACCAGAATTGCCATTGGGAGGTGGTCATGGCTGAGGGCGCACAAGCTGCAGGTACTGCCAAATCCGGCAATACACCCAAAACCGCAAAGGCAAAGTCCAGCGCCGCAAAGGCCAAGTCAACCGGTTCGAATGCCGGGAAAATCAATAACAGTTATTATGAGAAAGAGCTGGCCCGCATGCAGATTGAACTGGTCAAGCTGCAGGAGTGGATCAAGCACAAGGGCCTGAAAGTCGTCATCATCTTTGAAGGGCGCGACGCTGCCGGCAAGGGCGGCGTCATCAAACGCATTACGCAAAGCCTCAATCCGCGTGTTTGCCGGGTCGTGGCGCTCGGCACGCCGACCGAACGCGAAAAGACCCAATGGTACTTCCAGCGTTACGTTCCACATTTGCCGGCGGCGGGTGAGATGGTTCTGTTTGACCGCTCCTGGTACAACCGCGCCGGGGTTGAACGGGTCATGGGGTTCTGCAGCGATGAAGAGTACAGCGAGTTCATGCGTACATGCCCGGAGTTCGAGCGCATGCTGGTGCGCTCGGGAATCATGCTCATCAAGTATTGGTTTTCGGTCAGCGATGAGGAACAGGAACGCCGCTTTAACGGCCGTATCCATGACCGGACCAAACGCTGGAAGCTGTCGCCGATGGACCTTGAATCGCGCAAACGCTGGGCCGAATACTCCAAGGCCAAGGACGACATGTTCGTTCATACCGACATCAAGCAGGCGCCCTGGTATGTGGTCGGGGCCGATGTGAAGAAACGGGCCCGGCTCAATTGCATCAGCCATCTGCTGCAATTGATCGACTATGAGGACCTGACACCTGATCCGATCAAGTTACCGCCGAGGCAGGAAGCTGCCGGATACGTTCGCCCACCAATGAGCGATCAGACGTTCGTGCCTGAAAAATACTGACCGGCTGGTTTCGGGCCGTGGCCCGGATTAATTGCTCGGCAACATGCTCTAACAATCGAGCGTGTTGTCGCGCTCCCACTGGGTCAGGTGGCGGGAATACTGGTCCCACTCGTTGGTCTTCAGCTTGATGTAGGCATCGTAGAACTCATCGCCCATGGCACCGCGCAGGACCTTGTTCTTGGCAAAGATGCGGATGGCATCGAGCAGGTAGAGCGGCAATTTCTTGGCGCCGCGCACCTTGTGGCCGTCGGCATACATATCAATGTCGAGACGCTTGCCCGGGCTGGTCTTGTTCTCAATGCCATCGAGCCCGGCGGCGAGATAGCCGGCCATCAGCAGGTACGGATTGGCAGCGCCGTCGGCAAGGCGGAACTCGAAGCGGCCTTCGTCGGGGACGCGGACCATGTGGGTGCGGTTGTTGCCACCGAAGGTGATGGAATTTGGCGCCCAGGTTGCGCCCGATGTGGTGGCCGGCGCGTTGATGCGCTTGTATGAATTGACCACCGGGTTGGTGATCGCCACCAGGCTTTCGGCATGGGCCAGCACGCCGCCAAGGAAATGGTAGCCCATTTCCGAGATGCCCAGCTCGCCGTTCGGGTCGTGGGTCAGGCAGGTCTTTTCATCGGTGTCCCACAATGAGGCATGGACGTGGCAGCCGTTGCCGGTCAGGTGCGTGAACGGCTTGGGCATGAAGGTGGCGCGCAGCCCGTGTTTCTCGGCGATGGACTTGACCATGAAGCGGAAGAAGCACAATTGGTCGGCGGTCTTCAAGCAGTCATAGAAATCCCAGTTGATCTCGAACTGGCCGTTGGCATCCTCGTGGTCGTTCTGATAGGGGCCCCAGCCGAGCTCGATCATGGTCGAGCAGATTTCCGAGATGACATCATAGCGGCGCATCAGGGCGGACTGGTCGTAGCACGGCTTTTCCTGGATATCTCGGGCATCCGAAATGTCCGAGCCGTCGGCGTTGATGAGATGGAACTCCGGCTCGACACCGGCCTTCATGACGATGCCCTTTTCCGCCGCCTGTGCGATCACCCGGCGCAACACGTTGCGCGGCGCCTGATCGACTTCCTTGCCGTCCATGGCCAGATTGCCGGCAACCCAGGCGACCTCCGGCTTCCAGGGCAGCTGGATGACCGATGACGGATCGGGCATGGAGAACATGTCGGGATGGGCCGGGGTCATGTCGAGCCAGGCGGCGAATCCGGCAAAACCGGCGCCGGATTTCTGCATGCCGGCAATCGCCTGCGCCGGGACCAGCTTGGAGCGCTGGGCACCGAACAGGTCGGTGAAATTCATCAGGAAAAACTTGATGCCGTTCTGGCTGGCATAATGTTCAAGATCGGTCGTCATACCCGGTTATCTCCCTCATTAATTTGATCCGGACCCTAACAGTCCCAATGGTGGCCATCAACTGTGATGAAGCAATAATTCCCACGATGAAACACATCACGTCTGCCGGTTGTAGGTGATGACCGACAAGAAGGTGATCGGCAACTGGATGAGCTCTTCGGGCCCGTGCGGTGCATCGGCATCGAAGTAAAGCGAGTCGCCCGGCCCCAGCGTGTAGGTCTTGGTGCCGTGCCGGTAGACGACCTCGCCTTCCAGGACATAGATGAACTCGAGCCCGGCATGCTGGAATATCGGGAAGACGTCCGACTGTTCGGTGAGCTTGATCAGGTAGGGTTCGACGACCAGCGAGCCGCTCGGGGTGTGGCCGAGCAACTGGTACTGGTGACCGGCGCGGGTGCCGCGGCGCTCGATGGTGAGGCCCTGGCCGGCCTTGACGTGGACTGCGTCGCGCTCTTCGTCAAAGCCCTTGAACAGCGAGGTGACCGGAACATTCAGTGCCTTTGCCAGGCTTTGCAGTGTCGACAGGGACGGCGAGGTCTGGCCGTTCTCGATCTTGGACAGCATGCCGGCGGAGATCCGCGATGACTTGGCCAGCTCGGAAATGGTAATGCCGAGCTTTTCGCGGGCTGAGCGGACTTCGCGGCCGATCGACTTTTCCAGCAGGCGGCCGTCGTCTTCGGTGTCGCCGTGCGGATCCTGGTCGAATGCGGGATTGCCGGATTTGGTGTCGTGGTTCTCTGTCATGCTGGTGCCGATCATAGGCGCAACCGGGTTGTCGGCCCAAAAGGAAAATGCCGGCCCCGATGAGGGCCGGCATTGCTTGATTGTGTTGTTGAATTGCGGACAGACCTAATAGCGGTCTATGGCCGCTCTGGCTTTGTCACCCGAAGCATCGGCATCCATCTCGTGCTCGACTTCAGTTGCTTCTGTGCGCATCTGGGCAACGTGCCAGAAGATCCAGAAGGCCAATCCAATCAAGTAAAGCAGGACTTCGGATCCTTGGAACGGATAAACCGCCGCAACATCCTTCAGATCAACTGCCCAATCGGACATACCATTCGTAGACATATTCAATCTCCTTTAGATGTCTTGAGCAAGCTATGTGACCATGGCTTTTTCGGCTGCACGGACATCGTCCAACGCATCACGGTAGGCCTCTTCGGACTCGAAATCGAGACCTTCAAGTTCCACCTTGCGCGGGATCCTCAAGAGATCCATGCTGTTGAGGATCTTTGCACCGATCCATGCCGGCAGGAAGCCAAGCAACCCGAACATGATGAGGGCACCAATGAACATGCCGAGCGGATTGATCGTGGCATAGCCTTCATACGGCGATGACGGCTGACCCCAAAGCATGAAGCCGCAGATGATCAAACCAACGAAGCCGGCATAGCCGTGAACGGCGACAGCGCCAACCGCATCATCGATCTTGAACTTGCGTTCCACCCAGAAGTGCAGCTTGTAGGCTGCCCAGGCGCCGACACCGGCGATCAGCATGGCCTGGATCGGATGATACAGGTCATTGCCGGCCGAGGCGGTGATGATACCTGCCAGGCCACCGGAGTAGGTCCAGAACGGATCACCCTTGGAGACGATGTAGGCCACCATCAGACCGCCGGACAGAGACATCAGGAAGTTGAAGGTGATGGCAGACAAGGTCGTCGGTGCCAGGT
>JABDJG010000433.1 GCA_013002595.1 Hyphomicrobiales bacterium
GGCCAGCGCAATGTGGCGCCTGTGCCTGGCGGAGGTGGCGGCGGCGGGCTGTTCGCCAGTTTCGCGAACCGGCAGTTCTGGTTCAACAACCCGTTTGACAAAACCATCGATGCGCATATCGTCGTCGAGCTTCCCGACTTCCTGGTGAGACGTGGCTGGGAGCTGGAATTCACCAACCGCGGTGGGACCAGATTCAAGCTCGGCCCGTGCGACCGCCGCCGGATCGTCATGCGCCTGAAACAGGGCAAGGATTTCACCGCGGACGATGTAGCGAAATACGATAACGCCCAGATCAATGTGCTGGCGCTGGCCGATGGACGGATCATTGGCGGGATGAGCTACGCGATCGATCCCAAGCTCAAGCAGCCGCCGGAAGAAGACCCGAAAGGCGTCTGTGCCTAGAGCGTGTCGCGCTCATTTGCTTGTCTTGAGCATGACCACGCCAAACAGGGTTATGGCGGTTGATGCAAGGCGCGCCAGGTTGAGCCGCTCCTTGAGGAAAAAGACGCCGAACAGCACGGCAAAGATCATGCTGGTTTCACGGACCGCCGACACCATGGCCATCGGTGCCAGGGTCATCGCCCAAATGACGATCCAATAGGCAATCAGGGAAACCACACCGGCAAACATGCCGATTTTCCAAGTGCTGCGAGCGTGCGTTCGTATCTGACCTCTTCTGAGATATGCCGCCACCAGGATCAGCGGAATGCTGTCGATTGCATTGAGCCAGAATGTGTAGCTGTGGGCGCTGTACGCAAGCCGGGCACCAAGTCCATCGACGATCGTGTAGCCGGCTATAAAGACACCGGTCCCCAATGCGAACAATATGGCCCTGGGCTCTCGCAACCCACTGGCGCCGCGCGTCAATGTCAGGCTCATGATCCCAATCGCGATCAGAGCCACTGACCAGGTTGCCTGCCTGGTCATGATTTCACCGACAATCACCACGGACACAAAGGCAACGATCAACGGAGATGAGCCGCGGGCAATCGGATAGACATGGCTGAGATCACCATAGCGGTAGGCCATGATGAGAAACAGATAGTAGCCATTGTGCAGCGCCGTCGATGCCCAGATGTAGGGCCATGCGGCGGATGTCGGAAACGCAACGAACGGAAGAACCAGGACCGCGATGATGGCCTGTCCGGTCATCATCATGGCCATCATGACCAGCCGGTCGGCATTGACCTTTACAAGTGTGTTCCACACGGCGTGCAGGAGGGCCGCGCCGAGGACCATTGCAAACACTGTGCCGGTCAAGTCAATCCCCTTGTGTTCTGCCTTCCAAATCATGGAGGGCAATCAGTTCTTCTGGTTTTGACGTTTTCATCTAAACCTGAACTGATCTAGGGGTCAGGACCCATTATTTCCATCCATTCTGCGTGTCAGAATGGCATGGGTTTATTGAGTGCGGCCCCTAATGAAGAGCTGCCATGCTCGCGTAACGCGGGTCCGAAACCGGCACTTGCATCCTGGACGCCGGCAAGACGCAAGCGGTGCCTATCTTTGGAGAATCCCGAAGCCAAAGGGTTCGGTCCTAGGACTTGTCGTCAGCTTCGCCGGTCGTCACCTTGAAGATTGAACTGTCGTCTTCGCTGCTGATGCCTTCCAGAGAGACGTCATAACCCCACAGGTAGCGAAGATGCTTGATGATCTCGGTGCAATCTGATTGATCAACCTGAACGCCCTCACGGACGGTCTGTCTGAGGACCAGTTCACGGTTGCCGCGAAAATCGACATCGGTGATCTGAATGTCCGGCTCACCAAGAGTGATGTCATAACTGGCAGCCAGGTCGGCACGGACCTTCCTGTAGCCGGCTTCGTCATGAATGGCATCGATGCGCACAAAATTGTCGGCCGACTTGTCGGATACGACAAACAGTTTGAACTGGCGGATCAGCCGCGGGCTGAGATACTGGTTGACGAATGACTCATCGCGGTAGTTCGCCCAGATTGTCTTGAGAGTGCCGCGCCAGTCACCGTTGCCGGCGATGTCCGGGAACCATTCACGGTCTTCCGCATCCGGCTGCTCGCAGATTTTCTTGATGTCCTGCATCATCGCAAATCCGAGTGCATAGGGGTTGATGCCGCTATAGCGCGGATCGTCGAACTCAGGCTGGAACACCACGTTGCAGTGTGAATGCAGGATCTCCAGCAACGTGCCTTCCGAGATCAGCCCGCGGTCGTATAGCTCGTTGACGATGTAATAGTGCACGAAGGTAGCGCAGCCTTCGTTCATCAGTTTGGTCTGTTTTTGCGGATAAAAATACTGTGCGGTGCTGCGCACGATGCGGATGACCTCACGCTGCCACGGCTCCAGAACCGGGCTTTGTTTCTCGATGAAATACAACAGGTTCTCTTCGGGCAGTTTCAGCTGCGCCTTGCGCTCCTCGAGTTCCTTTTGATCTTCATCGGTCTCCTTGGACTGCTTTGCCTGCGGTACGGTGCGCCACAGATCCTGGAACGTGCGTTCTTCGTGTTGGCGGCGTTCCTTCTTGCGCCTTTCGATCTCGCCGACCTTGAGCTTTGAAGGGCGCCGATAGCGAAAGACACTCTGGTCCATGACGGCATGGGCGGCATCCAGCGTGTCTTCGACGGCGCGCAGGCCGTGGCGTTCTTCGCATTCGGCAATATAGCGCTTGGCGAATTCGAAATAGTCGAGAATCGCCTCGGCGCACGTCCACTGCTGGAACAGATAGTTGTTCTTGAAGAAATGATTGTGGCCAAATGCGGCGTGGGCGACCACCAGCGTTTGCATCGCCATCGTGTTTTCTTCCATGCAATAACTGATGCACGGGTTTGAATTGATGACGATTTCATAGGCCAAGCCGCGATAACCCTTGCGGTACATCGCCTCTTCGGCAACAAACCGTTTGCCGAACGACCAGTGGGTGTACATGACCGGCATGCCGACCGAGCAATAGGCATCCAGCATCTGTTCCGAAGAAATGATTTCGACCTGGTTCGGGTAGACGCTCAGGCCAAGGTCATTGAGAGCGATGTCCTCTATGGCGTCATAGGTGCGCTGGATCGTCTGGAAGTCCCAATCAGCGGTGTCGAACAGCAATCCGCTCCTGTCGTCGCTTGACAGTTTCTTATCGGCAAGCAGCTCCTGGCTCATCACAATTGCCCTTCTCGTTGCCGCCGGGCAAACAGCTCACGGAAGACCGGGTAAATATCGGCGCGCGAGGCGACATGCTTTGTAGAAAAGTTTGCCCATTTCGTTTTCAGCGCATCATAACCGCGCCACAGTTCCTTGCCCGGGTTGCCGGCCAGCGCGAGCCGGCTCACTTCCGCCTCGGTGAGGATTTCGATGTAGGCATAGAACTGGCAGGCCGGCAGTATGGTGTCTTCAAGCAGCCCGACACAGCGAACTGTGTCGCTGGAAAAGTTGTCGCCGTCCGAGGCCTGGGCCACATAGGCGTTCCAGTCGGAAGTCGCATAGCGATCTTTCTGGATGTTGAGCATGGTCTCGAGCGCTGCACTGACCATCGTGCCGCCGGATTCGCGGCCGTAGAAAAATTCTTCCTCGCTGACCTCCTGGGCAACATGGGTATGGCGGACAAAGACGATTTCGACCCGCTCATACTGGCGCTGCAAAAACAAATGAAGCAAGACAAAGAACCGCTTGGCAAGGTCCTTTTCGTGCTCGCCCATCGAGGCAGAGACATCCATCAAACAGAACATTACCGCCTTGGTCGCCGGCACCGGACGGCGTTCGAACCGATTGTAGCGAATGTCGATCGGATCGATGAACGGCACCCGCCGGCCGCGCCGTTTCAGGTCTTCGATTTCGGTATAAATCTGCGCCAGCCGGGTGCGCTGGGAGATGTCCAGATCATCGCGCTCGCACAGCTCATCGGCTTCGGCCTCAAGCTCTTTGAGCCGGGCCGCGCCACCCTTGTTCAGCGCCAGGCGCCGCCCGATGCTGTTGCGCATGGTGCGCAGAACATTGAGGTTCGGCGTGGTGCCGTCATTCGAATAACCAGCCCGGCGCGGTTCGCTGACGGTCGTGTCCTTCAGTGATGATTTGATCAGATCAGGCAGTTCCAGATCATCGAACAAGATGTCGAGGAATTCGCCGCGCGACAGGGAAAAGACAAAATCGTCCTCGCCCTCACCGCTGTCGGAGGCATCCTTGCCCGATCCATCGCCACTGCCGCTGGGCGGCTTGTCGATGGTGTCGCCGCTGACGAACTCCTTGTTACCCGGCGTGACACGCTGCCGGTTGCCGTGTTTTGGCGACAAGCGGAACCGCGGTTCGGTGATCCCGCGCGAGGGAATCGATATGCTGCCGCCGTTGCCGGCATCGGAAATATTGCGTTCGTTGACCGCCTTGTCGACAGCCCGTTTGATTTCCTCACGCGACCGCCGCAGAAATCGCTGACGATTGCCGAGGCTCTTTTCTCGCGGGTTCGGGCGCCGGTCGATGAGGTGGGCCATGGCCTTTTGTCAGCCTGCCTTGTTGACCCGCATATACCACTCGACCAACCGGCGCACCTGGCGCTCGGTATAGCCGCGCGATGTCATGCGCTCAACAAACTCAGCATGCTGCTGGTCGGTCTTGGTATCCTTCTTGGTCCCAAAACTGATGATCGGCAGCAGATCTTCCACCTGGCTGAACATCCGTTTCTCGATGACTTCGCGGATCTTCTCGTAACTGTTCCAGGACGGATTCTTGCCATCGTTGTTGGCCCGGGCCCTGAGCGCGAATTTGACCACTTCGTTGCGGAAGTCCTTCGGGTTGGCGATGTCGGCGGGTTTTTCAACCTTGCTCAACTCGGCATCGAGAATCTGCCGGTCAAAGACCTGTCCGGTGTCGGGATCCTTGAAGTCCTGCTCCTCGATCCAGGCATCGGCATAGGCGATGTAGCGATCAAACAGATTCTGGCCGTATTCGCTATAGGATTCGATATAGGCCTTCTGGATTTCACGGCCGATGAACTCTGCATAGCGCGGCGCGATCTCCGACTTGATGAAGTTGAGCAAACGTTCCTCGGTTTCCTTGGGCATCTGCTCGCGTTTGACAGCCTGTTCCAGCACATACATCAGATGGACCGGGTCGGCGGCGATTTCCTCGGTGTCGTAATTCAAGGTCTCGGCCAGCACCTTGAAGGCAAACCGGGTACTGATGCCGCTCATGCCTTCGGTGACGCCGGCCATTTCACGATACTCCTGTATCGACTTGGCCTTGGGGTCGGTGTCCTTCAGGTTCTCACCGTCATAGATCCGCATCTTGGTGTAGAGCGGCGAGTTCTCAGGCTCGGCCAACCGCGACAGTATGCCAAAGCGGGACAGGATCTCGAGCACCTCCGGCGCACATGAAGCTGTGTCCAGATTGCTGTCTTCGAGCAATTTGCTGTAAATCTTGGTCTCGTCGGATACCCGCAGGCAATAAGGAACCTTGACCACGCAGATCCGGTCGAGAAAGGCCTCATTGTTCTTGTTGTTCTTGAAGTGCTCCCACTCCGATTCATTGGAGTGCGCCAGGATGATGCCCTGATACGGCATCACGCCGATATTCTCGGTACCGGCATAATTGCCTTCCTGGGTCGCGGTCAGCAGTGGATGCAGCACCTTGATTGGCGCCTTGAACATCTCGACAAACTCCAGCAATCCCTGCGTGGTGCAATTGAGCCCGCCGGAGTAACTGTAGGCGTCGGGATCATGCTGGCTGAAATGCTCCAGTTTGCGGATATCGATCTTGCCGACGAGGGTTGAGATATCCTGATTATTTTCATCTCCCGGTTCGGTCTTTGCAATGCCGATCTGGCGTAGTTTCGAGGGATATATTTTGACGACGCTGAACTCGGAGATGTTGCCATCGAATTTGTCGAGCCGCTTCATCGCCCATGGTGAACACAGACCGGTCAGGCGGCGTTTTTCGATGTTGTATTTGCTCTCCAGTGCCGCACCCATGGTGTCCGGGTCGAACAGACCAAGCGGTGATTCGTATATCGGGCTGAGCTCATCACCGGCTTTCAGCACATAGATCGGCTGACTTTCCATGAGATGCTTGAGACGCTCGGCGAGCGAAGACTTGCCGCCACCGACCGGTCCGAGCAGATAGAGCACCTGCTTGCGCTCCTCCAGGCCCTGTGCGGCATGCTGGAAATAGCTGACGACCCGTTGAATGGTGTCTTCCATGCCGAAGAAACCCGCCATGGTCGGGTACTGCTTGATCGTCCGATTCATGAAAATTCGGCCAAGACGCGGGTCTGCGCTGGTGTCGATCAGTTCGGGTTCACCAATAGCGGTGACCATCCGCTCGGCCGCCGATGCATACATGCTGGCATCGTCCCGGCAGCCCTCAAGGTAGTCGTTGAGCGACATCTCCTGACGCCGGTGATGGTCGTAATTCAATGAATATAGCTTAAAGATATCACCGTCCGCGGCACTCGCTGCCGCGTCGTTGGACATCTTGTCAATCCCGGCAGATTCGCCCGCCGTTGCCGTAGTTGTCATGCGATCCTCCTCGCTGTTTCGCGGTTCAGAACGCCTCTCCTGCTGCAGTGTCGACCCCGGATGGTTAACAGTTCGTTAGGGACCGCTGCATTGTGAGATCACAATTTGCGAAAATTTGCTTTTGCCCCACCAAACCAACCGTCATCGCGGTCGAATTGTTCGGCCCCAGTTTAGAAAGGCAAGCTTGCACGAAGCGTGTGAGGGTACCGCCATGAACTGCTTTGTCATGCGCAACACCTGTCGACCGGGTTTAAAATACCCTCAGGTAAAGATGTTGTGACCGGGCGCTACTGATCGGACCGTGTTGCGAGGTGCGGCAGAGCTTCGATGACCAGCTCGCCGAATCTGGCGAACTCACCCTTGAGCGGCGATGACCGGCGCCAGGCAAGGCCGACAGTGCGATACGGCTCGGGATCGGCAAACCGCAGCAATTTGACAGTGCCACCGCGCACCTCCAGATCGATGCACGTTTCGGGCA
>JABDJG010000456.1 GCA_013002595.1 Hyphomicrobiales bacterium
GATCTGCGCCTGTCTGACCATGGTGATGGTGAGACGAAAATGACCTGGGGTGTGCGCCACACATCTGCAGAAGACAGACCCAAGCAGCTGGACATGGGGTTTGAGCTGGGTTTCGCCACAGCGGCAAAGCATTTGAACGACTTGGCGAAGAGCGAAGCCCGACCGGAACAGAGCAGGAGTTAAGTGAGATGAAGTTCACTGCAAAGGTACGCATCTGCCTTTGGTTTAATGGCGATGGCCACGAAGCCGCAGAGTTCTATGTGTCGCTGCTGCCGGACAGTTTTATCGAGAATGTGGTGCACCCAAATCCTGAGGAGCCGCCGCTGGTGGTCGAGTTTATGCTCGCCGGGGCACCGATGATGGTTCTGAACGGCGGTCCCCTGTTCACCCCTACCGAAGCGGCGTCGATTTCCGTGCTGACACAAGACCAGGAAGAGACCGACCGGCTCTGGTCTGCATTGACCGCCAATGGCGGGTCACAGAGCATGTGTGGCTGGCTGAAGGACAAGTATGGGGTGTCTTGGCAGATTGTACCTGAAGTGTTGCCGCGCATGTTGGCCTCAGATGACCGCGAGCTGGCGCGCCGGACCATGGCCGCCATGATGCAGAAGATTGATATTGCGGCACTTCAAGTGGCCATTGATCGTAAGTGAAAGGAAATACAGAAATGACCTACGTTGATGGATTTGTTGCTGCTGTGCCGAATGCCAATAAGGAGAAGTTCATCGAGCACGCCAAAGATGCGGCAAAGTTGTTCAAGGAACATGGTGCGCTGAAGGTGGTGGAGAACTGGGGTGACGATGTGCCGGACGGCAAGCTGACCTCTTTTCCGTTGGCCGTAAAGAAGGAAGCGGATGAAACAGTCGTGTTCTCCTGGATAGTGTGGCCATCAAAGAAGGCGCATGAGGAAGGCTGGGGCAAGATCATGGCAGATGAACGCATGAATCCTGATAATATGCAGATGCCATTCGACGGTAAGCGTATCATCTTCGGCCGGTTCGAAACGGTGTTGGAAGTGTAGGATTAAGATCCCTGTAGGCGCTTTCGGGATGACCAATGACTATCTAGAGCGGCTCAACCAGTTTCCGGCTCACCAGCTCGCCGATCAGCGCGGTCACATCGGCTTCGATTTCGTTTGCCGGCGCATCGAACTCTTCCACCACCACGGCCGCGATTTCGTCAGCTGTGCGGCCCTGCTTGATGAGCTCCCAGATACGCGACCCGACAAGGTTGAGGCCGAAATAGATCCCCGAGCGCAAATCGAGAATGACCATCTGATCCTCAAGCTGCTGGGCCCTGACATGGACCGGGATGGTGAACGTATCGGTCATCTTCATGCCGCCTCGGTATCAGAGCACACATTGTCGGCAATCACCTGCCGCACGGCGTGCAATTGCTCGAACCGCCTTGGAAAATCCAGCCGGTAACACGGGATTTTCGTTGCCAGTTTCGTAACCCGCTCGAAGTGCCCGGCAACCAGGTCGGTGTCTTCCACATCCAGCAGGAACGAGTGCTGCACCCATCTGATCAGCGCATCAGCCGGTCTTATCCGCTCCAGCTGCACATCCTTGGCGGCTTCGTTCTCCAGGAAGTAGACGGCCGACAATCGCCTTGGCTGATCGCAAAACACAATCGAGCGGCCGGCATTGATCCGGCATTTGGACGTAAAGGCGAGCCCGGCAGCCTCATCGGCATCGCGCGGCGCCAGGGCATCCTTGCTGTCGTGCCAAAGCCTTATCGAGGGATGTCCCGGCACGACATCCACCTCGTCACCGGCATCGTCGATCACCAGCCCGTCATCGGCCAGAAACCGAAAGCCGTTGGTTGCAAAGCTGAGCGCCAGCGTCGACTTGCCGAGACCCGACTGGCCCATGAACACTGCAGCCTGTGAACCGATTTCAACGGCACAACCGTGAAAGGTCAGCGCGCCCTGCCGGCCAAGCACCATCGGCAGCACCTGATTGCGGTAAATGTGTTCG
Organism: Hyphomicrobiales bacterium; assembly: GCA_013002595.1. Taxonomy (GTDB): domain Bacteria; phylum Pseudomonadota; class Alphaproteobacteria; order Rhizobiales; family Aestuariivirgaceae; genus JABDJG01. Next base: position 1,980 of record JABDJG010000456.1, read on the forward strand.
AGCGTCTGCTGCCCGGTCTCGGCAACCGGATGACACGCGACCGAGCGGGCATCGTGCGAAATTTCAAAATCGGCAAACCCGGGAAACCGCATGACATAACCGCCCGGGACGCGATGGCAGATGGCCCAACGGCTACCGTCCGGCTGAATCCATTCCTGGATCGGCTGATCAGCCAGCTGTGCTTGAGCGCGCGGTTCGCAGATGGTCAACGTCGACATCAGTTCGTGTCCCGCCGGGCGACCGCCACAACAAAGCGCAGGATCTCGGCTTCGGTTGGAAACAGCCCGGGGTGATTGGTGCAGACCAACTGTTGAATCTGACTCAGGGTTCGAACGCCATCACAATAGCCTAATACCACCGCGCGGGCCTTGCCCAGTGCATTGAGCACTGGAACATGATCCAGCTGCAGCTGGGCGACATCGGCAGGGTCCAACATCATTCCCTGCCAGGTCGAAAACGATGGGGTCGACCCATCCGGCAGCTCTGCGTCCCAGGCGATTATATTGTCGCTGGGCCGGGTCATGACGGTCACCTTCATCGTGTCCCCTTCCTTGACGGGAACATTACCGATCGGCAAAAACACCTGCGAGCGCTTGATGGCATCGGGCATCAATGGAGAGTTCGTCATCCAAATGCCAGGCGCCAGTTCGCTGCGAAACCATGCCCCAAAACCGTTGAAATTGCCATCCTCCTTGAAGGTCAGCCTCGTTTGCCATGAAAAATAGTCGCCATGGTCCGCCAGCAGATCGATCTCGGCCAGCGTATCTGCATCGCTCAGCACGTCCTTGTTGGAAATGTCGGTGCCATGCATTGTATTCATGTCATGGTCAGCCAGCCAATGATACTCCTCCGGCATGCCCGGTGCCTGCCAGCCCGACATCAGCTGCTGCAACTTTTCTGACCCAACAGCGGCAATCTCAATCTTCAACAGTCCCGGAATGAGCTTGCCACCGGGTTTGAGAAAGTGCTGCTTGGTGTACTGGAACAGGTCCAAAATACCATAGTCGAAGCCGAAATAGCCCACGTGATCGCAAATCGCGACATCGACCTGCTCGGGCAGACGGGTGTGTTGAACCCGCGCCTTGATAAAAGTCGCCTGATCCAGCAGTCCTGCCTGTGCAAAGGTCTTGCGGGCAACGTTGATGATGGAACCATCATCAATTTCGTAGACGTGTCCGGCACCCGCCTTCAGGCTCAAGAGACCCAGAACACCAGTGCCGCACCCCACGTCGGCGACGATATCGCCAGGACGGACCAATGACTGACAGGCCTGCGCGAACAATGCCAGCCGATGTTCGTCCGCCAAATAGCCGAAGTGCTCGGAAAGAAGCGCATTCACATTAATTATTTGGAGTCATCATGAACTGGCCGCCATCACCGTTGGCGGTTCCCATGCCTTGAGTCAGGGTGCGCACGTCCCCGTGGACAATTAACGTGGGGCGTTCATAGGCTTGCTTAGTTGTGTCGTTCATGTGGGACACCTAACGGGTTGATTGCCGGGGTACCATGCCAATACCAAATTTACCTCAGCGCCTGAAGGCCAAACACCCCCACAAAGCGTGATTCGTTGGGCCTGTCCAACCTCTTTACGGTAGAACCTTGTTATCACTCTTGTTGCCGGGAGCAAAGAGTGCATCACACCCAAAAAGCGTCCAGAGTATCCAGCCTTCCCAACCCTCATCCTCACCGTCTTGCTCTCGCTCACTCAGTCGGTTGATGACACCAGGTTTTACCCAATCGGACCTTCTCGGCGCAATCTCATCGGTCAGCTCGGTCGAGATGGTCGACAGTTGCTGGCGGATTACACCGATAAACTCCGACTTCCACGTTCGCTCGAGTACCAGGTCCGGCACGATGCCGCGCAACGCCCGCCGGTGTAACCATCTGTGCAGATCGCCGCGGTACAGCATCCAGTCGCCGGCAGAAAATGCAAACTGAATGAGTTCGCGACTCATAAACGGCGACCGTATCTCCAGGTTCTGATGCGCAACCGATCGCTCCTCGGCTTCGCGCGCAAGAATGCTGTATGCATCACCCAGCAGTGAAAGCTGATAACGATGGCTTCGTCCAATATCCGGTTGATAGGTTTCGGCAACGCGTCGCCGGTCAAAAATGTTTAGAAGATCCCGGCTCAACCAGTCCGGTTCTTGCCGTTGACCCTGCAGCTGTCTGAAATGGTTCTTGATGAATTCGGGACACAGAGGCACCACACCATGGCGAAACGCCAGCCAAATTGCTCGTGCGGCACCAAGGCTGGCCCAATCGTACTTCAGGCTGCGGCGCAACTGATCCCAATCCAGATCCTTGACTGCATTGCGATAATACCCTCCCTTCCAGGGCACACCGAGCCATTCATCCCCGCCAATTCCGGTAACAAGAACCCTGCCGCCGTCGTCACGCGCAACTTCTCTCAACCCAATCGACATGGTTCCGTTGGGATACCCCGGGAACTCGCCGGACAACTCTGCAAAATTGCGAAACCATGCTGCGTTCTTGGCCGTCGGAACGACCTCTCGCACCGGTTTTTGCGTATGGTCGGCAACGGCTTTGACATACTCAAGCTCATCTGTGCCGGGCCAACCGGCAAAATTCAGGGTGTACCCGCTGATCCCGGGCGCCAAGAACCGCGACTGATCCTGCAGATGGACCGCAAGGCAAAACAGCGACGATGAATCCAGACCACCGCTGACTTCAAACGCCACCGGTTTATGAGACCGGGTCATATTCCGAACCGTCTTGGAGATCAGGCACCGGTAATATTCGGCAAATTCCGCATCGCTTTTGCACGGCAGCACATGGCCGAGGTCGGGCTGCCAATATTGCACTGTTTTTGGACCGTCTCGGGAGACCTCCATCGCGTGTGCTGCGACAAGCCTTGAGACGCCGGCCCACAAGGTATCACTGCGCGAATACCAGCGGTTTGCCAGGTATTCCGCCAGCATGCCGGAATTGCGCTCGCGCTTGACCCAAGGCATCGCAAGGATCGCCGATACCTGCGATGCAAAGGTTAAGGTCCTGCCGTCCCAGTGATAGCAAAACGGCTTGCTGCCGTTGTGATCGCGGGCGCAAAAGGCCATCTGCCGGCGGTCATCCCAGATGACGAATGCAAAGTCGCCGTCAATGTGCGCCAGGCAATCGCGGCCCCAAATGTCATAGGCGCCGAGCACCAGTTCGGCATCCGACCGGTTGCGAAGCTGCACCCCGTGCGCCGTCAGTTCTGCCCGCAATTCTTCAAAATTGTCGATCCGGCCATCCATGACCAGCACCCGTTGCTGATCGGCACTGAGCGCCGGCTGCGCCTCTTCCAGCGCCTCGGCTGTCGTACACAACTGGCAATAGCCAAGCGCCATCGATGGCCGGCGGTGATGATAAATGCCGTCCGGCCCGCGATGCGCCATGGCATCGGTCATCTGCTCGATATGGACCGCTTCAACCGGACCGCCATCAAACCGGATGATGCCTGCGATACCGCTCAAGACCGCATCGCCCGTGCGCGCTCAGCCATCAATCCGTCTTTCGATATAGCGCCTTGCCGCAAACACCGGACCGATCAGTGCATAAACCGGCAGCCATGCCTTGCCGAGGCCCAGCCGTACCACATCCCGTGGATCGGCCAGAAACATCAACACATCGTGCCACAGCGATGCCCATGACCCGCCCCAGTCAGCCCGTGTCGACAACAGTCTGATTTCCTTCAGCAATCCCGCCATAGTCCGGTTGTCGTCCATCCGCCTCGGCGTCTCGAGATCATCGATCAGGCGCGCCATATGAGGCCCGATTACCTGATTGCCAGGTGCGCTGGCGGCCATCAGGTCGACGAGTTGAACGGCAAGTTCCACAGCCGGTCTGGCGCCAAGCCCCTCCACTGCGGTGACATCGAAACCGGGTTGCAGCCGGCCTGCCCTGTTAAGCGCGCGTCCGGCATCTTCAACCCAGCGCAGCATGAACAGCGCATGATCCATCATATGACAGCACATGTAACAGGCCATATGTGCTGGACCGAGCGTGCGAACTTGTCCGCCATCCAGCGCCACCGTTTCGGATTGCGCATAGAGCGCCTCAAACCCGACCTGCAACCAATGAGGATTGTGCGACACCCGGTGATGCACATCGAACGCAGACCCCAGCATCGGCCCCTGGTAGTTCAGGGCATGGACCATCGACAACAACGCCGATCGCTTGCCGCGCGGCATGTCCAGCTCGGTTTGCCCGGGAATGAAATTGTTGTCTCGCAGCACATCCTCCGCTGCAGCCAGGTCACCGGGCGCCACGAGAACATCTATGTCCGACGAAAACCTCAGCGTGTGCTCGCCGGGATAAAGCAAATGTCCCGCGGCAACGCCTTTCAGAACCAGCGATCGCACGCCCGAGCGCTCCAGGACATCGGCGATCTCAAGCGTTTCAGCTTCCTGCGCCAGAACCCTGACGGCTGCCGACTGGTACACCTCATGAAGCGCACCCATCACCTCATCTGGAACCAGTGGCCGGCAGCATTTCGACAGCCGGTCGTAGGCAACGGCACCGAGCTTGTGATACCGGGCAAGCTGCTCGAACCGGTGCCAGTCGATTTCACGATCCTGAGCGCCGAGGGCAGCGCCAAACGCTTCGAGCGAGACGCAGGCCTCGACAAGCAACGCCAGTTCTGCCGACAATGACTGCTTCAAAAACGCAATCCCCTAGATCAGGATCGTTTTTGATTGAAACAATCAAAAACGATAAACCTGATCGGCTTCAATATGTTAGAGGGCGATTCACGTCTTTGATTGTTTCAATCAAAGACGATCGCACTCTAGGTTGTAGTGAAGCGGGCAATGATCCGGTAATCATCGCCGGCTCCGCGCTCCTCGCTCACCCAATCCTCGATCGCCAGCCAGGCATGCATTTGCGCACCCTGCCCACCAGCCGTGCGGGCCGATCGCACGCCGATACACAATGTGCTGTCGACATCTCGGCGCGCCAGCATCCAGCGCCCGGCAATTGCCTGCGGCAGGCAGGTAACCTGCCAGGGAAATTGCCGTGCCGCCGTGCGCACCGCCCAGCTGACAATTTTGCTGACCGGCGTACCGGCCTGTGGCCTGATGGCCTGCTGCACTGTGCCGGCCGGTCCAAGCAACCGTGTCCACCAGGCATAGGGCAAAAACCTGGTCGCCGCCCAGGCGGCCATCAACAGAGCCGCCGCTTCAATAAGCGCCAGCTTCCGTTTGCGGGATAACTCAACGAACCGTGCCGTCTTGCTGACTGTCATACGCGATGGTCCATTGGCGACTGGATCAGAATCGTTTTACGGCCACAACATGCACTGATTCGTCGCCTTTTCGCCATTCGGCGCTCGGCGTATCGTTCTTATCCTTGAGGATGAATCCTGCCTCCTTGACCTTTGCTTCCATCGAGGCCTGGTCATACATCCAGCGGTGTTGCAGGCCAAAGCCGCCCTGCAGTTCCAGCAGCCGATACAGCAGCGAACCGCGATTGGGCTTGCTGAGCAGGCTTTGCCGGACAAATTCATCAGCTGCCTTCGGGTCGCTCTTGCGGGCCAGCTGATAGCCGGCGATCTGAGCGGCAATGTCGGGAACAATGATATGCGCCGTTCCACCCGGCTTGAGGACGCGGTCAAAGTCCTTGAGGATGCCGGCCGCCTCATCGGGAAAGACGTGCTCGAGAAAATGCGAGCACAGCACATGTTCGACGCTGGCGTCCGGCAGCGGCAACCGTTTGCGGCAATCATGCCGGAACATCGGTGCCTTGCGCCGTGCCTCACGGTACTGCTCGACCAACCCGCGCCAGCGCCGCGGTACCAGCGGCAACAGGAACGGATAGTCGAGCACCCGCATGGCGATGTGATTGTCGAGATTGGCGAAATGCTCCAGCGGATAGGTCGATGAGGCGATATTGAGCCAGACCTTGCCATATGCATTTTGAAGCTGTGCCGGTGTCATGGCGTTCAGATGATCCGTCCGTTGCGAAACTCGACACAGCGCACATGGTCGCTGACATGAGACAGTCTGTGGGTAATCATGATGATGGTCATTTGCGCGCTGAGCGGCTTGAGGGTCTCAAGCAACTGCCGTTCGAGATCAAGATCGACAGCGTTGGTGGCCTCATCCAGCAGCAGCAATCGCGGTTGCCGCAACAGCGCCCTTGCCAGGCAGATGCGTTGCCGCTCACCGCCGGACAGCTGGTGCCCGCGGTTGCCGACCCGCGTATCAAGGCCATCTCTCAGCCCGCGCACAAACCCGTCTGCCGATGCCATCTGCAAAGCCGTCCAGATGTCCTGGGCCATCGCATCCGGTCTTGCCCACAAAAGATTGTCCCGGATCGACTGGTCGAACAGGAACGGGTCCTGCGGCACATAGGCAATCTCGCGCTGCCACCGTTCGAGCACTGGCCCGGTCAGGAGCTCGCCATCGATCTCAACCGTTCCATCGGCCGGCTGTTGCAAGCCAACAATGATATCGGCCAGCGTCGTCTTGCCGGACCCGGACGGCCCGGTTACCGCGACCGTTTCACCCGGCGCGACGCTCAGCGACACATCATCAAGCGCGTTGCTGTCCTCACCGGCATACCTGAAACAGACGCCCTGCAGCTCGATTGCTGCAGGACCGGCGGGTGACCGGCCGCCCGCTTCGGGCAAAGTCACAACATCGCTGCTGCGCTCAAGCCGGGTCTTCAGTTCACGCACCGAGGCAAAGGCCGGCATCATATTGGCGAACGACTGGATCGCCTGAAGCAGTGTCATGAAGGGCCCCGACAAGCGCACCAGGATGATCAGACTGACCGTCAGGATGGCCGCCGATGAATTGAACACGAACACACCGGCAAGGATGATCGCGCAGGCGGCAGCCCCGGCAATCAGCTGAAAAACCAGCCGAAACCCGGCCTGATCGGCAGTATGTTCGACCAGTTGCCGGCGCACATCTTCGGTCTTGGCATCGAACCGCTCGATATAGCCGGCCTCCGACCCGTGGCTCTTGGCCAGCTTCAGGCCGGTCAGGAAATCGCCCAGCACCTGATGGATTTCGCGCCCGGCAACGGTCAGCCGCGACCCCAGCAGGTGCGCCTTGCGCATCAACCTGGTGAACGGCAGCGTCAGCACCGCCATGGCGGCCAGCACAACCGATGTCAGCACCGGCGACAGCACAAAGGCCACCACAAGCTGGATCACCACCAGCGCCAGCGCGACACTGCCGCGCATCAACCGGTCGGTGCCCTCAGCAATGCGCGACACGTCATTGGTGATCGTGTGCTCAACCTCGGTGTGCCGCAAAGCCGTCAGGGCCGGCCACGTCGCACCGGCCAGCGCCCGGAACACCTGGTTGCGCCAATGATCGACAAACCCTAAAGACAGCGATGCCAGCCTGACATCGCGGGCCCGCATCACCACACCGCGCAGCACCAGCAGGACAAAGAACACCCCGAGCCCTGCCACAAGCTGGGCTCTTGGCGTCGTCAATCCGAGCGATTGCAGCACCCAGCCGGCAACCCGCGTGACGCCCGACAACGGTGGTCCGGTCAACAATTCCAGAAACGGCACCAGCAGCAAAATGCCAACACCCTCCAGCAGCGCCGCTAACAGTACAAGCCCGATGACCGCAGGCGCCCGCCGGCCGGCATAGGCAAACAACGAACGGGAGAATTCCGAAGACTGGGCGATCATCAAGCCACCATCTGGAAGCACGATTACCCCGTCAATACCGGCCCTGAAGCGATCCACAGTTGCGATCGCACAATGTTGTCTTGCGAATTTCGCCGCGTTGCAGGAATATTCAGCCATGAACGCCTGCACCGTCGACACCACCATGGGCCCGCTCGCTCTGGTCGAAGAGGACGGCCACATCACCAAACTGCTGTGGCACGCCGCTGAAAGCGGAGAGCGCACGCCGGTGCTTGAAACTGCTGCTGAGCAGCTGAAGGCCTATTTCGACGGCGATCTTGAGACATTCGATCTGCCGCTGGCGCCGGCCGGGACCGACTTCCAGCAGCAGGTCTACGCCGCTATGCTGGCGATTCCCAGGGGCGAAACACGGACCTATGGCGATATTGCAAACGACCTTGGCGTTGCAGCCCAGCCGGTCGGCCAGGCCTGCGGCTCGAACCCGATACCGATCATCATTCCCTGTCACCGCGTCGTCGGCAGCGATGGATTGGGCGGATTTTCCGGCTGCGGCGGCGTGGAAACCAAGGTCCAGCTCCTGCAGCACGAAGGCGCCTATTCGTTGCTTCTCTAGTGCACACTACACGATACAGCCATCGGGCCTTCCAATTGCGTCATCCCGACCTTGAGCCGGGATCTAGAAGCGACAATTCAATGCAGAGCTACACTGCTCCTAGGTCCCGGCTCTGCGCGGCTTTCGCCGCTTGGCCGGGATGACGGACAGGGGTGATCTGTACTGTGAATGCCAAGTGCGATTGCTCCACCCACAAGGGGGAAGAGAAACACTATTCATCAGACGATTATCGCATCAGGTTCGGCAGGAACAAAACCAGCGACGGCAGCGATACCAGGATCAACAGCCGCACGATATCGGCCAGCCAGAACGGGATCGTGCCGCGGAAGATCGTTCCCGTCGTCACATCGCCCAGAACGCCCTTGAGCACAAAAACGTTGAGCCCGACCGGCGGTGTGATCAGGCTGATCTCGGTCACCACCACGACAATGATTCCGAACCACACCGCATCAAAGCCAAGACTGGTGACCAGCGGAAAGAAGATCGGCACGGTCAACAGCAGCATCGACAGGCTCTCGAACACACACCCCAGCAGCACATAGACCAGCAGGATCATGAAGATCACCACCATCGGCGCCACGCTCCACTGGGTCACCAGCGTCAGCAGCGCCTCCGGCAGTCCGGCCAGGTTGACGAAGTTTGAAAAGATCCATGCCCCGATCAGCACCGCAAACAGGCTCGCTGTGGTCTGCGCCGCCTCGACCAGCACCGCAAAGGTGCTCTTGACGGTAAGGCTCTTGCGGAACAGGGCGATAAGAAACGCACCGGCCGCACCCATGCCGGCCGCTTCGGTTGGTGAAAATGTGAGATTGAGCGGTTGGAAGTTGAAAAGTCCATAGAGCCCGCCGATCACCAGAACGAACAGGATGATGACGTTCCACACGCCCCGAAGCGCGATCAGCCGCTCCGGCCAGGCGACGCGTTCACCGGCCGGTCCGGCATCGGGCTTGCGCGCGACCGTCACCCGGACTGCCAGCAGATAGAACACGATGCCGAGCAGCCCGGGAATGATGCCGGCAATGAACAGTTTGCCGATGCTGGTCTCGGTCAAAAGGCCGTAGATCACCAGGATGACGCTCGGCGGAATGAGGATGCCGAGCGTGCCACCGGCGGCAATCGAAGCGGTCGAAAGCTCGTCGGAATACCCGAACCGGCGCATCTGCGGCATGGCGACTTTCGACATGGTCGCCGCCGTTGCCAGCGAGGAACCGCAGATCGCTGAGAAGCCACCGCAGGCAACGATCGTCGCCATCGCCAGGCCGCCACGGAAATGGCCAAGGAAGGCATGACTGGCGCGATAGAGCTCGTGCGACAGGCCGCCTTTGTTGACGAACAATCCCATCAGGATGAACAGCGGCACGACCGACAGCCCATAGTCCTGCGAGGTGTCGATCACCAGCCGCCCGGCCATCGAGACCGCAGCGCGAAAGCTCGTCTCATAGGCATAGCCAAGCGTGCCAACCAGCGCCATCGCAATCGCGATCGGCATGCGCAGGAACACCAGCCCGAGCACCAGGACAAAACCGAGTATAGCCGCCGTCATTTAGGCCCTGCTGCGGTTGAATCGCTCAACGAGGCAGGCGTCTCAACCCATTGAGGTGCAAAGATAAAACACAGCCCCCTCGCAAACAGCACGAGCGCCGTTGCAAACGTCGCCACGGCGATGAAATAGGCAATGTAGAACTGCGGAATGTTGAGATATTCGGTGACGTCGCCGTACTCCCTGGCCCGTCCGGCAAGCTGCCAGACCCGAAGCGCCGGCCAAGCCAGAACGATACCGCAGACCAGGTTCACTATCGCATCGCGGATGCGGCCAACACGCGCGCTGAACAACGGGTCGAGCAGATCGACGACGATATGCTCACCGCGCCACGAAATCACCGGCAGCGCAGAGAACACCATAATCGCCATGAACAGCCGCGTCATCTCGGTCGCCGATTCAACCGGATCGTTGAAGACCGACCGCAAGATGACATCAAAAAACGTCATCACCATCAGTGCAAACAGCGAGGTCGCCGCAACAACAGACGGCAAGAAGGCCAGCCAGCGGCCAGCCTTCGTGATGTTGTTGTCGTGATCCAATTCAGCCATTGCCCCTTATACGCCAACTGGCGTTGTGAAGAGACAACTCAGTTGCCAAATGTGGACATCTCCTTGGCGATGAACTCAACGGCCGCGGCCGCATCGACGCCCTTGGCTGCAACCTCGGCAATCACCTTGGCGCGGATCGGCTTGGCGATCGCGGCATAAGCAGCCTGATCGGCATCGCTGGCCATGTTGATCGAGTTGCCCTCGGTCGATTTCGTGGCTTCGGTACCGGTCGCATCGATCTCATCCCAGACCTTGCCGGACATCTGTGAAACTGGTTCACCAAAGATCGTCATCAACGCCTTTTGGTCCTGTTCGGGCAGCGAATTGAATTTGTCCTCGTTCATGATCAGTGCAAACGATCCACGATAGAACCCGCCCGGCATCTGGTAGGTGTGCTGGGCAACTTCTGTCAGCTTGAAGCCCTTTTTGCCTTCCATCGGCATCATCACGCCGTCCGCTGCCTTGGACGCCAGCGTCTCATAGACTTTCGGCGCCGGCACCCGGATACCGGTCGCGCCGAGCGCGCTGCCGACATCACCCGATACACCGCCGCCAAGCCGCAGTTTCATGCCCTTGATCTCGGCAAGCGATGCCACCTTCGAGGCGCTGTGCAGCTGGCCGGGCCCATGCGTGTGCAGCGCGATCAGCTTGACCCCCTTGTGCTCATCGGCACTGGCCAGGAATTTGTCGTGGGCACGCCAGTAGGCAACCGAGGCGGCCTCGGCGCTGCCTTCATAGCCCGGTAGTTCGATCAGCTTGGTGGCAACGAAGCGGCCCGGGTTGTAGCCGTGGAAAATCCAGGTCAAGTCGGCGGCGCCATCCTGCACCAGGTCGAACTGGGCCGGTGGCGGCGCCAGTTTGTATTTGATTTCCGCGGTGACCCGGCCATCTGTCGCCTTTTCCACCATCTCGATGAAGCGCGGCCACAGCTTTGCATTAATGCCATGGGTCGGTGGCGCCCAGCTTGAAATAACTAGTTTTTCTGCAGCACTGGCGGCGCCCGCACCGACGGTCAACGCCAGGGCAAACAGCGAAGCTGTGAACTTGCGTGCAAACGACATTGTGAAATTCCTCCCTTGAATTACATGTCTGATTTCATTCAGCTTATACCCGACCATATCAATATTGGTTCCAAGCGCAATTGATTTTCTGATTGCTATTCTGAACCGCGGCTTACCACTTCTCATTTACCAACAAGCGCGCTACGCAATTCATCGTGTACGACCTTGCCCATGGCATTGCGCGGCAACTCGGCCAGGAATGACAGCACTTTCGGGTGCTTGAAATGCGCCAGCTCGGCCTCAAGAACCTGATGAATATCGTCCTTGCTGACCTCCTCGGCGCCGCTTGACAGCACGATGCCGGCCGCCGGCACCTCGCCCCATTTTTCATCCGCAATGCCGCAAACCGCCACCTCGGCAACGCCGGGGATGGCCGAGATCACACGTTCTATTTCAGCAGGATAGATGTTCTCGCCGCCGGACATGATGACGTGTTTGATGCGCTCGTGGAAATACAGGTTGCCGGCCTCGTCGAGATGGCCGATATCGCCGGTGCGATGCCAGTCGCCGTTGAACGCGTCGGCGGTTTCTTCTGGTTGCATCCAGTAGCCATTCATGACGTTTGCACCGCAGATCTCGATCTCACCGGCGATGTTCGGCTCCGCATACGGCTCGCCTTCACCATCGACGATGCGCACCTGTGTGTGCACCGCCGCCTTGCCGGTCGTATGCGGATTGGTCCGCCCGTCACCGGGCCGGGTATAGGCGGCGATCGGGCTGGTCTCGGTCGACCCGTAGACCTGGACGACAGGGATGCCCTTTACCTCAAAGGTTGCAATGAGACCGACCGGCACCACCATCGAACCTGTCGTCAGCATCCTCAGACTGGATGTGTCGGCAATGTTCCAGGCCGGTGAATTCATGATCGCCGTCATCGTTGCCGGCACCAGGACCAGGATTTGCGGTTTGAAGGTTTCGATTGCCGCCAGGGTCTTTGCCGCCTCAAAGCGCGAATGCAGCTCGACCTGTGCACCGGCCATCAAGGCAGGGGTCAGCGAAATGTTGAGGCCACCAACATGGAACAGCGGCAGTACCACCAGTACCCGGTCATCCGATGTCAGGCGATGCAGGGCGATGCTGTTTCGGGCATTGGTCAGCAAGGCCTGCTGGGTAAGGATGGCCCCTTTCGGCCGCCCGGTGGTGCCCGAGGTATAGACGATCAGCACGGGATCGGACAGCGCACCCCCGGTCTGAGTTGATTCAGGCCGCACATTCGCCGCTTCAAGCGATTGAATTGATTGAAGAATACAATTGTCAGCAGCGTCCGCAGCAAATTCGGCATTTTCTTCATGTGCGTCATCGAAATACAGCACTTTCGGCTCGCAGTCGGCCACCATATAGGCCAGTTCATGTGCCGTCAGCCGCCAGTTTAGCGGCACCAGGACGGCGCCGAGCCGGGCGCAGGCGAACAGCAGCACCACCATGGCTGGATGATTTAAGCCAAGGTATGCAACCCGGTCACCGCGCGCCACACCATGGCCGGCCCGCAGCATGACCGCGATAGCATCAACCCATCCATCAAGTTCCTTATAGGTCCAGCCGTCGCCGTCCTCCGGCTTCAGAGCCGTTCGGCCCGGCAGCCTTTCAGCATTGTCGGTCAGCCAGTTGCCAATATTGCCAGCACTGCCCGCCTCAGTCATCGCTCTCTCCTGTCTCGTACAGCGCTTCACGTCCAATCCGGTCGAGACACAACTCGGCGGTCCACGGCAGCATCAGTGACCCGCACCGGCTGTCCCGGTACAGTCTTTCCAGCGGCAGCGACTTCAGCATCGACTGCCCGCCACACGTTCTGATCGCCAGCCGGCAGATCTCGTTTGCCGTTTCCATCACCATGTGATTGGTCGAATAGGCCCTCAGCAACTGGTCCTTTGACGGATTGTAGCGCGCTTCGGATATCGCCTGGAACCACAGCGCCTTGATGGTCTCCAGCTTGATCCGCATCTCGGCCACCGCGATCTGCTTGGTCGGATACATCCGGCGCTTGACCGGCGGCGTCCCCGGCACCTCGCCGCGCAGATACTTCACCGTGAAATCATAGGCCGCCTGGGCCATGCCCATGTAGCTTGGAGACAGGGTCAGGAACATGTGCGGCCAGTAGCTCGCCGCCTTGAAGTAGACCCCTTGCGGCATCAGTTCCTCAGCTGCATCGACAAACACATCCTCAAAGATCAGTGTCCGAGATACCGTGCCCCGCATGCCGAGCGGATCCCAGTCCCCGACCACCTTGACCCCCTTGGCATCGGCGGGAATGGCCAGATAGAGCGTATCGCGCTGTGACGGCTTTTTCCCTTCCTTGATGTGGGTGCACAGCACCCCGTAGTAATCGGCGTGCCCGGCCAGGGAGGCAAAGATCTTCTTGCCGGAGACGATATACCCGCCATCTGTGCTGCGCGCCTCGGTGCTGAACGGCTTGAAACCGGCCGCAGCCGCGCCGCCTTCCGAAAACGGTTGCGAGTATACCGCCCCATCCTTGACGATCCGCGCATAGTGCCGCGCCCGGCCGTCGGCATGCTGTGCCCGCACGTCGTCGCTCATCTCCAGATCGTCGGCCAGCGTGCCGGTCCACAAGGTTGAGCACACATGCATGTTCCAGGTCAGCGCCGTTGCCCCGCAATACCGCCCGATCTCGGCCGCCGCCAGGCAATAGGCCCTGAAACCGCCGCCCTCGCCGCCATGGTCTTGCGGGATGCAGATCGCCAGCAGACCGGCGTCATGCATGTCCTTGTAATTCGCAGTCGGGAAAATCGCCTCGCGATCCCACGTCTCAGCCCGGTCGGCAAATTTGTCCGCGCCCAGTTTGCGGGCCCGCCCGGCCAGTTCGGCCTCATGATCGGTAAGCCGCCAGGCCACCGGATCAAAAATCGGCATATCGTATGTGGATTCCGCTTCAGCCATCGTTCGCTTCTCCAACAAACCTGTCGATCAATGCATTGAACCCAGCTGGATCTTCGATCTGGGTCATATGTCCGATTCCCGGCAGCATTTCAAAACCCGCGCCGGGAATATAAGAAGCCATCTTTTCCATCATGGCAGGCGGCGACAGCCTGTCCATCTCGCCGGCAACCAACAAGGCAGGTACTGTGATATTGGCCAGATTCTTGCGCAAATCGAATGTCGTCAGCAACTGGACCACATCGCGATAGGTTTGCTCGGGCACCTTGGCCATCGCACTGGTCGCGATTGCTGCCGCTGACGGTATCGCATCAGGTCCAAGCAGCTTCGGGATCGCCGCCGCCGCCAGTTCTGCCATCGACTTTCCTTCATCGAGCGGCCGGGTCCTGTCGGCGACGAACTGCTTTTGAAAGTCCCCCGCCGGATTGCCAAACGCCGGACTGGTCCCGACCAGCACCAGCGCGCTCACCATGTCCGGGAAATCTCTCACGAACTGCTGGGCTACCATGCCGCCGAATGAATGCCCGACGATGATCGCCCTGCCGAGACCGGCAGCGCGCATGTCTTCAGCCAGTTTGCTGGCAAGATTGGCAAAATTCAGATCGTCAAGCGCCGGTTTGCCGCCGAACCCCGGAGCCCTCCATGCCAGCACATCAAAACGTCCTTCGAAGTGCTCGATCTGGGCCTGCCAGGTATCGCTGCACCCGCCGATACCATGCAAAAAGACAATGCCAGGCTTCATGCAAACACCCCGGCGGCAAGCTTGCCCTTGTCGACCACCATCGTGCCATCGAGCGAAATGGTGCAACCGCGCACCGGCAGATCGAAATGGCCTTCCGTGAAGCGGTTGGCAAATTCGTTTGCGCCCGTTGAAAACAGGAAATTGCCGGCATAGGCGCGCACCTCGGTGCCGTTGAAATCACGTCGGTCATAAAACGTCATCGCCTCATAGCGCGCCGCTTCGTTCATCCCCCAGCCGACATGCGAGACCGCATAAGCATTGCGGTCGCCCCAGACTGCAAGATACCGCCGCATCAACTCGGCATCGGCGCCGTCACCTGCAATGTCGGTGACGAAGTCGTCCTTGATGGTCAGCGCAACCGGGCGTTCCAGATAGCGTTTGAAGGTCAGGTTCACATCGCCCGCATCCAGCACCAAAGTGCCATTGGTGCTGCCGGCAGCCGGGAACGAAACGACCAGGCCGGCCGGCCAGTGTGTCAGTGTGCCCGGCTTGTCGGTAAACCCCCAAACGCCAACAGTCTGAGCACCTTCCATGGCGACTGCGAGATCGGTTCCGGCAGCAGACGTCACCGTCATCGCCTTGGCACCCCGGCACATCTTGCCGGCCGCCAGCACCTGGGTTTTCATCTCAGCTGTCGGCATCAGCCGTTCCAGAGCATCGGGATGTTCATTCGACACCGTGATCACCCGCGCGCCAGATTTCAGGATGTCCGGCAGTTCAGGCGCATGCATCAGCCCTTCGACCGTGACATCGACGATCACCGGCGAAGACGTCAGCGCCGCCAGAACGCCGGGATGTCCCTGCAGCGCCTGCGATGCACCGGTCGAGCGCACCGGCACCGGTGCCGATTGCGCCGGTGTTACCGCCGTCACATGAAACGGTTTTGCGCCCAACTGCTGCAAAGCCAGCTCAGCCAGATGTACATTGAGCTCGCGCGACTGGGTTTCCGATAAAATCGCAACTGCATCGCCAGCCCCGACCTTGCTCAACGCAAAAGCCTTGGCAAAGCTTTCGATCCAGCGATGTTCAATACGATCCCGCAACATGAAAGGCGCCCTGTCTCATCCAGATGCGACAACTTTAAGAGCTTCGGCATACCGCATCCAGCCAAAACAGTGCCCCATTGTCTCTGGATACCCGCGACCAGCACGGGTATGACGTTTGGAGGGCGCCGCAAAGGAGACAAACAGGTTGTCGGAACATTCAAAATGGCTGCCAGAGCCTGCATCTGACCCCGGTTGGGAGACCGCTGAAGCCAAGGCTGTCGCGAGCGCCTTCGATCCCAGGAACCTGCCGGCGTCGTTTTACCAGAACCCGTATCCGACCTATCAGGCGCTGCTTGAACACGACCCGGTCCACCGCTGCCCGGATGGCTCGTGGTTCCTCACCCGCCATGCCGACCTCCACCGCATCTATCGTGACACGGCGACTTTCAGTTCCGACAAGAAGATTGAGTTCAAACCGAAATTCGGCGACACCCCGCTGTTTGAACACCACACCACCAGCCTGGTCTTCAACGACCCGCCATTGCACACCCGCGTGCGCAAGCGCATCGTTGGCGCCCTGTCGCCGCGCGCCATCGCCCATATGGAGTCCGGCCTGATCGCGCTGGTCGAGGACCTGCTCGATACCATCGGGGAAAAGGGCGATGCCGACCTGATCGACGACTTTGCGTCCGCCATCCCGATCGAGATCATCGGCAACCTGCTCGGCGTGCCGCATGCCGAACGAGGCCCATTGCGCGGCTGGTCGCTGGCCATCCTCGGTGCGCTCGAACCGGTACTGACACCGCAGCAGGAACAGCGCGGCAACGATGCTGTGACCGATTTCGTTGCCTATCTGAAAGGCCTGGTGGCTGATCGCCGAGCCAGGCCCGGCGATCCCTCAACCGATGTTCTCACCCGCCTGATTGACGATGAGGGCAAGGCCGGCAATCTCAGCGAGGCCGAACTCCTGCAAAACTGCATCTTCATCCTGAATGCCGGCCATGAGACCACCACCAACCTGATCGGCAACGGGCTTTACGCGCTGATGACGTTCCCGGACCAGCGCCGGCGCCTGATCGACAGTCCACAGCTGATAGACACCGCTGTTGAAGAGTTCTTGCGGTTCGAAAGCTCCAACCAGCTCGGCAACCGGCGCACGCTGACCGAAACGACCTTCGGCAACGAGACGCTGCCCGCCGGATCACTTATCACCTTGTGCATCGGGGCGGCCAACCGCGACCCGGCGCAATTCCCCGACCCCGACCGTCTCGATATCGCCCGCACCCCCAACAAGCACCTGGCCTTTGCCGGCGGCCCGCACCTGTGCGCCGGTCTGTCACTGGCAAGACTGGAAGGCCGGGTGGCGATCTCAAGGTTCCTGGAGCGCTTCCCCGACTACGGTCTTATCGGCGAGCCGGTCCGCGGCGGCCGGGTCAGGTTCCGGGGATTTCAGTCACTGCCGGTGCGGGTGAAATAGGGTCCGTACTCAAATCATAACCGTCATCCCGGCCCTGAGCCGGGACCTAGGGCAGATCAGTGACACCTTGCGGTGTCGCACAGGGTCCCGGCTGCTTCGCGCCGGATGACGGAATATCTTTAGTCCACGACAACCGCACTATCCCTCGACATTCACCGCATCGGGATAGGCGTCCTGGAACGCCTTGAGGCCGCGGCACTCTTCGGCGATCCGGGAAATCTGCTTGTGCCGGGTATAGTCGGTGCCAAAGCGCGTTGCATTGTAGAGCTGCGGCATCAGACACATATCGGCCATCGTAGGTGTATCGCCGTGGCAGAATTTACCCGTGCCCGGCGATGCCAGCATCCCTTCAAATGCCGCCAGCCCCTCGCCGACGAATTTTTCCATCCAGGCAACCCGCGTGTCGTGATCTCCGCCTGTCACCTCTACCACATGATTGGCGGTTTTGAGATTGCAGATCGGCTGTATCTCCATGGCAATCGCATAGGACAGCGCCCGCACCCTGACCCGTCCCATCGGGTCCGGTGGCAGAAACCCGGCCTCGGGCCGCGTCTCATTGAGGTATTCGATGATCGCCAGCGACTGGGAAATCGTTTGCCCGTCGATCTCCAGGGTCGGCACCAGTCCCTGCACGTTCTTTTTCAGATAGTCCGGCTCCAGATGGGCCCCTTCAACAAGGCTCTTTACCCGCGCTTCATACCCGATCCCCAAAAGATTGAGCGCGATCCGCACGCGGTAGGCGCATGATGATCTCCAGTAATCATACAAGACAGCATCCGCCATGGTCATTCCTCCCGTGCTTTGCCCAACGCAGCGCGCAACAGTTCAGCATCTCCAACCTGATTTGCCAGCAACAGCAAAAGACGCGCATTGAGCCGGGCAGACTGCTCCAGGCTCAGCCCGTCATGGGCGGCCATCAGCGCCTCGTAGAAGTCATCGCCCGCCGCGCCCAATTTGTCGGCGCCCAGCTTGGTCACATCATCGTTCATCGATCGCATCGCCCTATCTTCACAGTGCCAGCGCCTTGTCGCGCGCTGCCGCCACGTCTTTGGGTGTCGGCTTGTCGAACACCGCCGCCACATGCTGGTCCGGCCGGAACAGATAACTGAGGCCATCACCATAACGCTTTGCGGCAAGCCCGGTAACATCTGAAAGGTGATCGCGGTCATGCGAGCACATTGAGGAAATCTGCAGATGCCTGATGCCCCCGATTCCGGGATCAGGCGCCCCGCCAAAGCTCGCCAGCACAAATTCTCCGCCGACTCGATTTAGCAGCCAGTCATCTGATGCACCTGATTTCAAAGGACAATCCAGTGCAGCTGTCCCCGGGCGCAGCGGCGCGCCCTCAAACGGTGTGCACAGCACAGAATTCGCCAGCGAACACGGCGCCGACAACCTGCCGGAGTTGATCAGCTTGCGGGCGAACGGCAATTCGCCCGCCAGATTGAGTACCTCGTTGCGGAACATCATTTCCATGTCCGACTTAGGCGACATGAAACTGGTCGCCCGCGCCGAGTTCTTGATGTTCTCATCGGCACCATGCGTGCGCTCGCGATTGTAACTCTCAAGCAGCCCCACGGGTGCCGTCCGCTTGATTACCGCTGCCAGCTTCCAGCCCAGATTATCGACATCCTGGATACCGCCATTGCCGCCGCGCGCACCGAACGGCGATACCACATGCGCGCTGTCGCCGACAAAGATGATCCGGTCATGCACGAACCGCTCAATGCGGCGGCACTGGAACGTGTAGACCGACACCCAGTCGATTTCGAAGTCCCGGTTACCCAGCGCCTTCTTGATGCGCGGGATGACGTTTTCCGGCTTCCTTTCTTCCTCTGGATCAGCATCCCAGCCCAGTTGCAGATCGATCCGGTAAATGTTGTCGGGCTGTTTGTGCAACAGCGCCGACTGGCCGGGATGAAAGCTCGGCTCGAACCAGAACCAGCGCTCGGATGGAAAATCCGCCTTCATCTCAACATCGGTGATCAGGAAGCGTTCCTCAAACAGCTGACCCTGAAAGTCGAGCCCCATCATTTGCCGGATCGGCGAGCCGGCGCCGTCACAGGCCAGCAGATAATCACCTTCGATGGTGTAGTGACCATCCGGCGTCTCGACCTCGGCCCGCGCGCCGCCGTCATCCTGTGCAACCTTGACGACCTTGTTCTTGAACCTCAGCTCGATCAGCTCGGGAAATTCGCGGCACCGCTCAACCAGATACTGCTCGACATAATACTGCTGCAGATTGATGAAGGCCGGCATCTTGTGGCCGTCTTCGGGCAGCAGATCAAACGAATAGACTTCCGTTTCGCCGTGAAACAGCCGCCCGACCTTCCAGGTAATGCCCTTGTCGACCATGCGCTCGCCAACGCCCAACCGGTCGAATATCTCCAGCGTCCGTTTGGCCCAGCAGATCGCCCGCGAACCGACGGACACCACATTGTTGTCGTCCAGCACCACCGACGGGATATCCTGCAGTGCCAGATCGATCGCCATCGCCAGCCCGATCGGCCCGGCCCCCACGATGACGACCGGATAGTGCGCCGGCGCAGCCCTGCCCGGCAACAGTTCAGGCGGTGTGACATAGTCAAACGGCTTGTAGGCATAGCGGGGCATGGATCAGCTTTGCAGCGCCTCCCACATTTCCTTGTCGCGCGCTGCCGTCCAGATGCGCGGTGTCTCGACATCGCGCGCCTCGTCATAGGCCCGTGATACGTTGAACGGCAGGCAGTGTTCATAGATCGCATAATCCGCGAACTTGGCGTCGCACTCGGCCCGGCAGGCATCCCAGGCATCTTTGAGCGAACCGCCGCCAAGCGCCACCCTGGCCACCGGGCGATAGGTCGAC
>JABDJG010000477.1 GCA_013002595.1 Hyphomicrobiales bacterium
TGCCCCGTTCTATTAACTGCATTATTTTGTCTATGGTTTTGCTTGCAGCGATTGCTGTGGGCGGCGTTACGCCGGCCCTTGCCCAAGAAAAACTGATCATGGTGCTGGACTCATCGGGCAGCATGGCGGGCCAGATCGAGAGCAGGGCCAAGCTGGACGTTGCACGCTCAACCATTCGCGACCTGCTCGGCAAGGTGAAGCCGACCACACAACTGGGCCTTATTGCCTATGGCCACCGGCGCAAGGGAGATTGCGCTGATATCGAGACGATCTACGAGGTTGGCAAGCCGGATGGCGCCGCGATCATGGCGGCGGTCAACCGGCTGAACGCGGTGGGCAAGACGCCGCTGTCGACTGCGGTGCGCAAGGCGGCCGAGCAACTCAACTTTACCGAGGACAAGGCAACCGTCATTTTGATCAGCGATGGCAAGGAAACCTGTGGTGCGGACCCGTGTGCGCTTGGCCGCGAACTCAAATCCAAAGGCCTTGACTTCAAGGTGCATGTTGTCGGTTTCGACATCAAGAGCGATGAAAGGGCTGGCCTGCAATGTCTGGCCGATGAGACCGGCGGGCAATATGTACCTGCAAATAGCGCTGCAGATCTGGGAGCGGCCATTTACAAGACCATCGAGGTTGCCCAGGCGCCTGCAGCAGCGCCCGAACCAGAACCGGACCCGGTTGTCGAACCCGGGTTACGCGTCGATGTGGTCGTCAGTGAAGGTGGCGAAACCTGGAAAGGCGACATCGGGCTGAAGCTATTTGGCGAGAAACAGGGACTCGACGGCAAACGAGAAAAAGTTGCCGATGCCTGGCGCGTCAAGTCAGGCCACATATTCAAGAACATGAAAGATGGCGCCTTCGTTATGGAGGTCTTGCTGGCCGACCATCGCCATATCAAACGAACCGTTCAAGTGGATGTGCGCGGCAACGAAGCGCAAATCGTGACGGTCAATCTGAACATCGGCCAGGTGCGTTTCGATGCTTCGCTGGCAGAAGAAGGTGAAGCGCTAAAGCATGATCTGGGCTGGTGGGTCTATGGACCGAAGGAGGGCCTTGCTGGCAAGCGCAAGAAGATTGCCGAATTCTGGCGTGTGAAGTCCGGGCGTGTGTTCTGGCTGCCAGCCGGCACCTGGCGGGTTGAGGGGGCCATTGCCGATGCTAAATATCTGAGGGTTGTCAGAAATGAGCTGACGGTTCAGGCCGGCGGCGGTGATGCACATGCCTTTTCTTTCAATGCCGGTACCGTGCGTTTCGATGCAAGCCTGAGCGCTGAGGGCGCCGCTTTCAAGGGCGACCTTGGCTGGACCATCCTGTCGCAGCAAAAAGACCTCAGCGGCAACCGCAAGAAGATCACGAATTTCTGGCGTGCGAAATCCGGTGGCATCTTCTTGTTGCCGGCTGGCGAATGGCTGATTGAAGGCGTGCTTGCCGACCACAAGTATGTTTCGCTCAGCCAGACCATCAGTGTTTCGCCGGCAAGCGAAGCCGCGCACAGCTTCAACTTCAATGCCGCCACCGTGCGGTTTGATGTGACCGTGAACGGCCAGCCTACCGGTGCGGATTTAGGGCTCACTGTTTTGGGCCTCGAGAAGGATTTGGCGGGCAAGCAGAAAAAAATCACAGATTTCTGGCGGACCAGGTCTGGTGCCGTTACCGTACTGCCGGCCGGCAAATTTCTGTTGAAAGGTCTGCTGGCGGACCAAAAAGAGGTCAAGGGAGAGACGACCCTGGAACTCAATCCGGGCGATGAAAAACCGGTTGCTCTCGATCTGAAGAACCCGTAGGCGTCGTGCAACCTGGCAGGCTAATTTACCTTGGCCAGCTTGTACTTTCCGAGCTGGCCATCTGCGGTCAATTGATAGGTAGTGGTGTCGCCCGAGCGCGACCGGTGCACTGTGATCTTCATCCGCAGGGTGCCAATCTCGGTTTCCTTGTCGCGGGCGACATCGATCAGATAGCCTTGCGTGTGGCTGACATTGATTTCATCGATGGAAACCGAAGCCGCGATTGCGTAGGAGGCATCATCGAGATTGACGCTCACCCACTGCAGATAAAGACTGTTGTTGACGTGTTCGACGCCGGCAGAAGTGACAACGGCCCGGTAGAAACCCTCCGTGCTGCCGTTTGACCAGTAGCCGCCGGCTTCGACGCCGACAATGTCGGCAGCCAGTGCGGTGACCGAGCCGGGGACAGTTTCCTGGCCGGCCAGCGGACTGAAAGACCCGGCGCACGCCAGCACGACCGTAACTGCAGTCAGATGTCGTTTCATGGGTTTTACTCGCTCCGGTTCGCTGTTCTTCACGGCATTACATATCGTACGCCGCTGTGGTGCCAATCGCAATGCGATCACATCTGGAGCGCGAGCGGTCAGACTAGAGCGCGATCGTTTTAGATTGGAACAATCTAAAACGTGAATCGCCCTCTAAGATATTGAAGTCGATCAGGTTTATGATTTTTGGTTGATTCAACCAAAAATCATCCTGATCTAGGGTCAGGACCCTAGCTGCATAACAGGTCTCCGTGGTGCATCAAAACCTCATCAAACGCTTCGAGCAGCGCTGCATCATCATCATCGGTGAGGGCGACAGACAGGCTCATATACCCGCGGCGGGCGAAATAGATACTGCGGGCAAGCATTTCCAGGTGGAACAGGGCATGGACTTCCGGGCGGGTCGAGCCGGTATCGGCCGGTGAACGGATCGGGTGATCGTGGAAATGGAAACACAGGATTGAGCCGGTGCCGGTGACCTGGGCCGGCAGCCCGTGGCGGGAGATGACCGCAGTGAGTTGATCGCGCAGCCGGTTGCCTCTTGCCGTGTGGCGTGCAGCCATTTCCGGCGTATAGACATCGCGCAGGCCGGTGAGGCCGGCGGCCATGGAGGTGACGTTGTTGTTGAAGGTGCCGGCATGGGGCAGGGCGTTCGGGTCGTACGGGTCAAAGAGCGCCATGATATCACGCCGGCCACCGAAGGCGCCGAAGGAAAAGCCGCCGCCGAGGTATTTGCCGAAAGTCGTCATGTCGGGGATGACGCCGGTTTCGCCCTGCAACCCGCCAGGGCCGGTGCGCGAGGTCATCACTTCATCGAAGATCAATACGATGCCGTTCGATGCGGCAAAGCTTTTCAGGCCGTCCAGGAACGCCGTTTCGGCAAGAATGCCGCCGCCGCCGCCCATCATCGGTTCGATCAGGATGGCGGCGATCCGATCCTCGATGCCTGCTGCAGCTGCACGTGTGGCCTCAAGGTCGTTGTAGGTGCCGATGACGAAATCGAACGGGGCGTTGGAGCGCCTGGCATTGTCGGCGATATAAAGTACGCCGCCGTGATAGCCGCCGGCAAAGACCATGATCTTGTCACGGCCGGTTTGGGCGCGGGCCGCCGCCAGGGCCATCAGGTTGGCCTCGGTACCCGAATTGGTGAAACGCACGAGATCAAGCGACGCGAACCGGGCGCACATCAGCTCGGCAAGTTCGACTTCGTAGGTGTTGGGCCCGCCAAGCACGGTACCGTCATGGATGGCCTTTTCGGCCGCCGCCATGATCGGCTTGCAGGTGTGGCCGTACAGACCGGCCGAATATTCGCCCAGAAAATCGCGGTAGCGGTTGCCGTCGGCGTCGGTCAGCCATTGGTCCTCGGCTTTGGTGAAGCGCAACGGGTAGGGTGTGAAATGCAGCACCGTACGGGTGTTGCCGCCGGGCATGCCGCCGGCGGCCCGTTCGCTCCAGGCGCGGCTTTGAGGGGTACGGTCACGGTAGGCGGCTTCAGCCACTTCGAGCGCTTCCATCAGACGGTCATTGCGCAGGTCTTTGTCCATGTCCCGGTCCCGGCTTGTTCGCGACTTCCGGTGCAGTATGCGGTCAGGCCGGCGCCGTGCCAAGTGGTGCTGAAGCTTTCCTGGGCATGGTCAAGCCGAGCAACGTCGCCAGAATGGAAAAGCCGCTGGCAAGAAGGAAGGCATTGGCAAGGTCGCTCTCACCGGCAAGACCGGCGAGAACTGCGGCAGAGGCGGCAAAACCGTCCATGAAGGCAAAGGTTAGCCCCAGGCTTGTGCCTTCGCGCCCGCCGGCATGATCAACGGCTGCCGCCTGCAAGACGGCGCGAATGGCAACCAGCATGGTGAGCGCAACGCCGAGCGTGATGAGGGTGAGGACAAAACTGGTCGACAGCCAGGCGATGAAGGCTGCAGCGGCGGCGACGCCATTGCCGATGATGACCAGCGGGCGGCGGCCGATCCTGTCGGACAGCTTGCCGGTGCCGGGCTGGGCGAGGGCGCCGAGCAACATCATGACGGCAATCGCGATCGCGGTTTCCTGCCAGTCGAAGCCGTGGTTGGCGCGCAGGTAGAGCGGCGTCATGGTGATGATGGCGAAAAGCCCCATGTTGTAGGTAGTGAACAGGGCGATGACCTTGAGGCCTTGCCGCGTGGTCCAGATGCGCCAGATATCGGCGAAATCGGCCCGGGTCGGCCGCGAGTTGACATGCAGCGGGACTTTTCGCGCAACGAATATGAAGATGATGCCGACGATGAAGGTCGGGATGACCAAGATCTGAATGGCGATCCGCCAGTCCCAGGCGGCGATGAGGAAGCCGGCGACCGGCAGTGCGATGACTTCGGAGATATGGCCACCGATGGCGTGCATGCCGAGCGCGTAGGCGCGCTTTGCCTTGTGCATCTGGGCGAGAACGCCGGTGGCGATCGGGTGCCAGGCGGCATCGCCCATGCCGGCAATGGCGATCAGGATGGCAAAGGCCCAGAACCCGTCTGCGAAGGAGGCAGCGAGATAGCCCAGGCCGACCCAGAAAAAGGTGGCAGCCAGCAGCACGCCGCGATTGGCCACGTGATCGGCCAGCATGCCGGCCGGCAGATAGGCAACGGAGGCGCCCAGATTGTGGATCATGAACAACAGCCCGATCTCGGCCGGCGACAGACCCATGGCCACGCCGAAGGCGGGGATCAGGATATACATCGCGATCGGCACCAGATCATTGGCGCAATGGCCGATGGAGAAGGGTATCAGGAGATCGCGGTTGAACATGGCTTAGAACCTAGTCATACGCTATGCCCGGTTGCAACAATTCAAATCCGGTGATCTCGAATTCGTAGAAACCGTTGCGGTCCGGCCGTTCGGCACGGGCGATCAGCTTGCCGTCGTCATTGCGGAACACCGCGTGGGTTGTATGCAGTGCGCGGTAGCAGTGCGAGCCGTCAGGATAGAGGTATTTGATCATGTCCGTCTCCTTGGTTGGAAGGAGGCTAGCGCACACGTGCTGACAGCATGATGTCAGGAGTGGGCCTGCTTGCTGTTCACATACATTGTCGCGTGTAATAG
>JABDJG010000007.1 GCA_013002595.1 Hyphomicrobiales bacterium
GTACTGAAGACATTGGGGTCCTTGAACGCTGCCTGAGCGCGCGCATCGGGCGCAAATATTGCAGATGTACCGGCGACGTCAAAGTAACCCAGCAGTCCGCTCAATGCGGCAACAACCGCCGTCAAAATATAGGCATTGCGGATCACCGCCATGGTCTTCATCGGTGATTTGGCACAGACAAAGGCAAAGAACATGGCCATGACCGCCATGTAAAACGACGTCACCATGAACATTACGGCTTTTGAATCACCGCTGACCGGCACCAACGAAAGAGCGCCGCCGACATTGTAAAGCAGGAGAAACACGATGAACGGCACCATCGTGCGGGTTACCGTCATGCCGTGCGCCAGATAGATGAGCAGGGTCAGCAGGAACATGAACTCATATGGCGAAGGCTCGATGAAGACCAGCCAGCTACTGGCGATCAGCAGCCACAGCACGCCGCGCTGAACCATCTCCAGCGGCATTGAATACCCGCCGCGGTCGGCGGCAATATCGATATGATGTGTGGCACTCAAATAATCGGATCCATCCGGCAAGCTGTATTCGGGTCATTAGCACTGTGAGTCGTTTATGTTTTGTTAACCACACACCCTAGGGCGTGATCGGTGGATTGCATCTTTAAAATGTTGAGCGCACGCGCTATAGCACTCATGGCGGAGCGTAGCGCAGCCCGGTAGCGCACCACTCTGGGGGAGTGGGGGTCGCTGGTTCGAATCCAGTCGCTCCGACCAATCAAACCTCTTCTTGTGTCAATGACCTATAAGGTGAAGGCTTTCACTTCAAATCCCGTTGTAAGTTACGCTGTTACTCTATGGTCACAGTGAAGGACGGACTTTGCAATGGCGAGCGTCACAGATCGCAATGGCAAGTGCCGGGGTGGCGCAACGGTAGTGCACCAGCAAGCAAGACATTCCATAAAAGAATGTGACTATAGGTGTGTCGCGCGCAATCACGGAGGGTGCGTTCGAAGTTCGGCAATACAGTCAGATATCGCTCCGCACGTTAACAAAAGCTGGAACAATCAGCCAGAGATGGTGCCCGAGAACCGCGAATATGACAAAAGGAGGTAGACATGCCTATCTCATGCCACGAAACAAACTCAACTGAGAAAATTCGGCCTGTATTTCACAGCCTAAACGCGATGCGCGGCATCGCAGCGCTTGCGGTCGTGCTTTTTCACACCTCTCTTCTGACGGGCAATATGATCGTTCCGGGCGGTTATCTGGCGGTAGATCTGTTCTTTATCATGTCGGGCTGCGTCATCGCTCATGCCTATGAGAAGCGGCTGGCCGAAACGATGTCAGTGCGTGAGTTTGCTGCCCGTCGATTGATCCGCTTTCTGCCGTTCTATCTGATCGGGCTGGTATGTGGCGTTGTGGTGGTTATGCTTTCGATGTCGGCCAACACGACCGCTGCGCCTCCGATAGCAGATATTGTGGTTGTACTGATTTTTTCATTGATGTTTCTGCCAGCGCTGCAGCTGCCGGCGTCCAGTGTGATGTTCCCGTTCAATGTGCCGGCCTGGACGCTATTCTACGAATTGGTCGTGAATCTGCTATATGCCGTTTTCAGGCGCTTCCTCAGTGACCGGGTCTTGGCAATTGTTGCAGCGGGCGCCTTGGCCGTGACGGCATGGGGCGCAAGCCGGCATGGAGACATGAACTTTGGATATACCTTGGCCGAGGCGCCAGAGGCGTTTGCCCGTACGGTGTTCAGCTTTGCTTTGGGGGTTCTGATTTTCCGACACAACCGCAACTGGCGGATACATATGCTACCGGTCATGGTGATTACCGCAGCGGCGTTCCTTGTCCCTGTTCCCACTCTTTGGCGCTGGCCTTTCGACTTGGCTGTCGTGGCGCTGATGTTCCCCGGTGTAACAGCCTTGCTGCTTGCAGCGCCCTCCAACAATTTGACCGGATTGTTCACATTGCTGGGGGATATGTCTTACGGCATATATGCCATCCACTATCCGGTCATTGGGTTGATAGGTTGGTTTGCACAGGACGTTGCGATTGATCGCATGGTACTGGCGACAGGTACGGTGGTCCTGCTCATTCCGATCAGTATCTTCATCGAACGCCGGATTGACAGGCCTTTGCGGAGCAGGCTGATGAAGGGGCTACCCGCATTCATCGCGCGGTGACCCGCTATTTGAACAGCATCGCTTCATCGAGCAATAGCCTTCGCATAATTGGTCCAAACGAATTTGTTGAACCATGACCTCGTATTTCGGGAAGGTCATCGAACCGTCTTATTGTGGCCGACCGGCAACGGCCTTAATCAATAGGCCTGATCGGTGTTGAGCAGTGCGAAAGGTGTCCGCATCAGAATGTACAGGTCAAGCATCAGCGACCAGTTCTCGATGTAATAGAGGTCGTGCTCAACCCGCTGCTGAATCTTTTCGACCGTGTCCGTTTCGCCGCGCCAGCCGTTGATCTGTGCCCAACCTGTGATGCCGGGTTTGACCCGGTGCCGGGCATAGTAGCTTTCAACCGCTTCCTGATAGAGCGCATTGTCGGCCTTTGCCTGCGTGGCGTGCGGGCGCGGTCCAACAAGTGACAGATTGCCCTGCAAAACGTTGAACAATTGCGGCAGTTCGTCCAGGCTGGTCGCGCGGATAAACCGGCCAATGCGGGTGACGCGCGAATCGTCCCTGGTGACGAGCTGGGCTGCATCCTCATCACATCTGTCGGTATACATCGAGCGAAACTTATAGACTTCGACCAGCTCATTGTTGAAGCCGTAGCGCTTTTGTTTGAACAGCACGGCGCCCGAGCTCTCCAGTTTGATGGCGATGGCAATAAGCAACATGACAGGGGACACCAACACCAGCGCGATCGAAGCCAGAACCTTGTCGGTGAGCGTCTTGATCATCGATTGCCCGTCGCCTAGCGGTCTGTCGAAAATGTCGAGGAACGCAACATCGCCGATGTACGAGTACGCCCGCGGGCTATAGCGCAGGATCTGTGAATTGGCGCTGAGACGGATGTCGACCGGCAGAATCCAAAGCTTGCGGGCCAGCTCAATCAATCGGCTTTCCGCCTGTACCGGCAAGGTAATGAGCAATAGATCTATCCGCATGGAGCGGGCGAACTGTTCGAGTTGATCGATCGTACCAAGTTTTGGATAACCAGCGACCATGCCTGGCGAACGCTCGTCGTCACGGTCATCAAAAATGCCTACAATTGAGACGTCGCTGTTCTTTGAACTCTCAAGCGCCTTGATCAGCCGGGCTGCTGTCTCGCCGCCGCCCACGATGAGCGCACGCCGGTTCAGGCGGCCCGCAAGTGTCCAGCGCTGTACGGCTCTGGCAACGGCAAACCGCAAAATGGTC
This sequence comes from Hyphomicrobiales bacterium, assembly GCA_013002595.1. Lineage (GTDB taxonomy): Bacteria > Pseudomonadota > Alphaproteobacteria > Rhizobiales > Aestuariivirgaceae > JABDJG01. Next base: position 3,338 of record JABDJG010000007.1, read on the forward strand.
GCCGCACCCAGGCTGGACAGCATCCAGCTGCCCAGCCATACGCGTGAGTAGTTTTCACCGATCTTGGAAAAGAACACAAAAGCCACCATCGCTGCAAAGACCGCGACCAAAGCCGCGGTCAATTTTGGCACTGCCTTGACCGGCTGTAGCAGGGCCGGCACCGAATACAACTTGGCGGCATGAAGAAAGACCGAGAATAGTCCGGAAGCTGCAATGACAAGCGGTGTGTAGACCATCAGCATGTCTGTAGTGTAGGTACCAAGATAGATCGCATAGACCACCACCGACATCACCAACAGCAGGACAGCTTCTACCACCCGCATCGAACCGGCAACGAGATCAGCCGAAATTCGGCTGCCTTTGCCTTCGAGCTGTGGCTTGTTGTGTTTGGTTATGTCATTTCGGGTGACGTTCGCGTCACTGATGAGAGTTTCTAGTTCGTTGGTAGGAATGGTTCGATGAGGGTTGTCCGGGGCGTTGCGCATATAGGGTTTGCTTCAAATTGGTACACAGTGGTGAATCTGTGAACAAACAAGGCAAAAACCGGGCCGATTGTGGCCGAAGACCCGTATTTGACGTAACGTCATGGCTTAATTGAGGCAACTTTTCCGTCTTTCAGCCCGATTCTCCCAGGGCGACCTTGTAGAAGGCAAGGATTTCACGGCTCATTTCATAGACACTGAGGTGCTTCGAAGCTCTTTCAGCCAGCTCACCGGCTGCGGCAGCAAGGCAGTCAGGCGCGTCCAGGCTGTGCTGAATGATGCAAGCCAACTGCTTGGCATCGTTCGCCTCAATCAGCATCTTGTCAGGCAGAATTTCCGGTATGCCGCCGACCCGCGTTGCGATGACCGGCATTCCGGCAGCGATCGCCTCCAGGACAATATAGGGGAATGACTCAGCCCGGGACGGTATGACGACAATGCGCCCGAGCGCAAAGGCCTCCTGCGCCGGCAGGGCACCGGTAAACCGCACCCGGGCAGTGAGATTGGATTGCCGGACCTGCTCCTCGAAATGGCCCCGGTCGGCGCCGTCACCGACAATCGTCAGGCTTATATGCCGGTCGTCATCCATTTGCGCGAGCGCATCGATCAGGACATCGACCCCTTTCAGCACGCGCAACTCACCGACAAACAAAAGATCCGTTGCGTCGGGGTCGCTAACGACAGGCTCGAACTCGTGCGGCCACAATCCGTTGTGAACTATGCCCACCGGCACGTCGCGCACCCCGACCTTTCGCTCAAAAGCGTCGTGTTCGAACTGGCAAACGAATGACAGACCTGCCGTCTTGCGCAACATCATCTTTTCGGCGCCAAGGAAAATTGCGCCCTGAGGCGTGTTCCACGCGTAGTGCAGTGCGCCGCCATGCGGCGTGTAGATCGCTTTGGCACCGGTCTTGCCGGCGATCATACGCGCATAGAGCCCGCCTTTGGCGCCGTGACCATGCAGTATGTGTACAGGTGCCGCCTTCGCGATTGCGCCGATTGAACGCAAAGCCTGAATGTCTCCCGGCCCAGGCAGTCTTGGCATGGCGGTCCGGTGAATGCCAAGGCGGCAATACTGTTCGAGATCTGCAAGTATCTTGTCTGCCCTGTCGCCGCCGCTTTCACTGTCGCACACAATGCCGACGTCATGACCTAGCTCGGCCTGAATCTGCGCAAGGTCGCACACGTGCCGGAACAGGCCGCCAACTGGTGCACGAAGAATGTGGAATATCCGCACTTGATAGCCTTGGTGAGCGTAGGCCCTAGAACCAGCGTTCCCTGATGAAGACGATGTCGCCTGGATAAACCGATGTCGTGACGGGTACCCGATTGGTCGAGGTGCCCTCGATCGTCTTGCGGGTCAATAAAACCTTGTCCTGATTGGCACGCGGCGAGTAGCCACCGGCAAGAGCAATGGCATTTTGTACGGTCATGCCTGCCTGATAGGGGAATGAACCGGCCCGCTGAACCTCACCAAGTATGAAGAACGGCCTGAGATCCGTCACTTGAACCGATACGGACGGCGAACGCAGATAACCGTTTTTGAGCCGGCCGACAATCAGGTGCTCGATTTGCGGAGCCGAGAGTCCGGCGACCCGGATGGTATGGATGAGCGGCATGGAGATATTGCCGGCGCCGTCAACAAGGTACTGACCGGTCAGTTCGCGCTGGTCAAGCACGCGCACGTTGAGACGGTCGCCGGCGCCAACCCGATAACCGTTCATAAACTCGTACGCCGTCTCCTGTCCGCTGGCGCCGAACGGCGCGACGGTGCCTGATTCATTGACCGCCGGCGAAATGGCGACGCTGCCTGTCGTCAGGCTATTTACGATCTTGCCGTCTGCGGTAACCCCGTCGCCACCCGGCTGCGACGACGGCATATAGTCGTCCCAGGTATTGGCACAAGCACTCAGACCCAGGGCCATCGCGGCCAACAACAAATTTCGAACACTCACAATCGCTGACTCTCTGGAAAACGTCCAAACTGAACTCAAAGGTAAACGGGTTTGGTTAGCAATCGCTTAAAGCTCTCGGATTTTTGCGGGTTTTTGGTGCCGCCGGAGGCAGGTTTGTTAAGGAATTGGTTACCATGATCAAGCCATGCTCTCTTTTTGATGCCGCACCGATTCCGTTGCGCAGATTTTAAAAGAGCGCAGAACTCTCAACATGCAGCACGACAATCCCAATTTGGTCGCCGGAGGAGCAATCGACATCGGCGAAATATTGGTCGGCATCTGGCGTCGCAAGATGATGATCTTCATCTTTGTTCTGGTGGCCGTTGGCCTTGCCGTTGGCTTTGTAACGGTTGCCGACCCAAGGTATTCGGCAACAGCCAAGGTTCTGGTTGAAAATCTCGAAACACCCTTCACCAAAGCACGGGACCCGGACCGCCGTGATGGCCGTATTGATGAACGCGATGTACTGAGCCAGGTGGAAGTGGCAAGCTCGCCCGATATTGCCCGTCAGGTCCTCCGCGGCCTTGACGACGAGATGCAAGAGGACTTCACCCGACACAAATCACCCGGGCTGTTTGGTCGTCTGCTGATCCTTGCCGGGTTCCGGGACAATCCGGCCCTCATGCAACCGGAACAGCGCGCGCTTGCCAATTTTGATGAAAACTCGACGATATATGCGATTCCGCGCTCGCGGGTCATTGTGATGAAGTTCACGGCAGCGCGGGCCGATACGGCAGCAACCGTGGCCAATCGTCTGGCACGCTCATACATCAAGGCGACACGTTCGGCCCAATCCGTCACCACCGGCCGGGCAGAGGACTGGCTTGGTATCCAGGTCGATACGTTGCGCCAGAAAGTCGTTCAGTCCGAAGTTGCCGTTGAACAGTTCCGCGCCCAGGCAGGTCTGGTGCGCGGCACTACCAACACGTTGAGCAGCCAGGAATTGTCCGAACTCAATTCTCAGATGATCCTTGCCTCGGCCGCCAAGGCCGAAGCTCTGGCCCGAGCAAGTACGATCCGCGAGCTGCTGGCAAAGACCGGCTCGGTGGATGGCGCTTCGGACGTCATGAACTCTGTATTGATCCAACGGTTGCGGGAACAGCAGGTTAGGCTGCGCCGCAACCTGGCGGAATTGTCAACGACCTATCTGGACAATCACCCTCGCATCAAGTCAGTCAAACAGGAGTTGGCAGACCTGAATCGCCAGATTCGCGCCGAGGCGCTGAAGATCGTCAACAGTCTTGAGCAACAGGCCAGTATTGCAGCGACCCGCGAAGCATCTTTACGCGCCAGTCTTGAAGCGTTGAAAAAGAAAGCCTCTGCCGTTGGCGTTGATGAGGTCAAGCTGCGCGCTCTGGAGCGCGAAGCCACAGCCAATCGGCAATTGCTTGAAAGTTTCCTGACCCGATATAGCGATGCAGCAAGTCGCGTGAAGCCGGAGTCCCAGCCTGGTCTGGCGCGCATCATCGAAACAGCCACGGTCCCGTCGGTGCCGTCCTTCCCCAGGAAGGGACCAATTGTTTCACTTGCCGGTGTCGGCGGTCTGGCCCTTGGATTGGGCATAGCGTTCCTTCTGGAGGTCATGGCAGCCGCAAGCCGACTGCAACAGTCCCTGGTTGCTGCAGCTCCGCCGCCGGCACAATCAGCAGCTGTCAGTCAATCCAAACCAGCGCCACAATCTGCACCACCTGCCGTTCAAGCCAAGGTAGCCGCGGCTGGGCTCGGCATGCCCGCACCGACGCCCGCTAAACCCGCGGTGGCGCCTGTGGCTGCGCCTGCGGCGGTGCCCGGCAAACCTACGACGGCAACCGAGGCCCTTTGCACGCTGCCTCGTTCACCCGACGTGGCAACCGCCTCATCAAATGCCCAATCGATGCTTAACGGGACAAATTCGGCCTATGCGACGCCGATCAAAGCATTGTCGGAAGGCGTGCTCAACTATCTCCGGGCCAGCGGGGTAAAGCGCATGGCAGTGGCTTCGTTGCCTGGAACCGCCCTCGATGGCGCAACCGCGTTGGTTGCAACGGCAAGATGTCTGTCCGAGCAGGGGCTTCGGGTGGTGGTCCTTGAGGTCGATGCACAATACAACTGCGTCGATCACGTTGTCGGTCTGCAGCGTACAGCCGGATTGGCGGAACTATTGACCAGAAAAGCCGGTTTTTCCGACGTGATCGCCCGCGATCGACTTAGCACGGTCCACTTCATCCGCAGCGGGCTTGAGCCCATCAGTGGGCCATCGCGCGACATTTCGCTGGTCATGGAAGCGCTCGATCATGCCTATGATCTGGTGCTGTTGAACAACGGCGTTACAAATTTCCCCGCCGACCGTGACCTGACCGGCGTCACATCCTGTCAGTCGGCTATCGTTGTGGCTGGCAATGAACAGGGTGCCGAAGCAGCGGCTCTGTGCGGGGCTTTGATGCGGGCTGGCCTTGCAACCGCGCAGGTGCTTCAGCTGTCTGGCTCATCCACCATAAGTGACGGACAGGTCGCGGCTGGAGCGACCGCCAAGTCAGCCTGAATGTCAACAGGTCCTAGAGGCTTTGCTCATTGCATTCTGACGGATCAGCCCTTTTGGCCGAGTGCGGCTTTGCGCAAATGGGTCAGTTTGGGCCACAGGAAGGCCGAGTTCTTCAGGATGCGCTTGGTATCGATCGATGCTCTTTTGGCCGCCGCCCACAACATGCCGCGTGCCGTTCTGGCCTGAATGATTTCATGCAGGGATATCGAGCTGTCCGACCAGTGATCTTTGTAGCTTGCGTCACCCGTTGCAAAATCAAACGTTTCCAGTCCGCGCTCGCAGCACGCGGCAATTGTCTTGCGCA
>JABDJG010000030.1 GCA_013002595.1 Hyphomicrobiales bacterium
TGCATGAAGTGATCGCGATCCTTACGCCAGATTGCCTCGGTGTCGTAGTTGAAATTGCGCTCGCTCATCCAGTGTCTCCTCGTTCTATCCGTTCTCAAAACCGGTCAGCACATTGACCGTGTTGATGCCTATTTCCTCAACCGCATAGCCGCCTTCCATGACGAAAAGCGTCGGCAGACCCATCGCTGCGATGCGCCCGCCATAGGTCGTGAAATCCTCCTGCGTCAGCTTGAAGAAACTGATCGGGTCCTTTTCATAGGTATCGACACCCAGTGAAATCACCAGCGCATCGGGGGCATAATCGGCAATGCGCCGGCACCCCTCCTCAAGTGCAGCCCCCCACTCAGCGAACGGCGTGCCCGGCGCCATTGGGAAGTTCACATTGTAACCTTCACCATCGCCAGCACCGGTCTCATCGGCATAGCCCAGAAAATGCGGGAACGCATCCTGCGGCTGGCCATGCAGCGAGACGAACAGGACATCGTTTCGGCGATAGAATATGTCCTGCGTGCCGTTGCCATGATGGAAATCGACATCGAGGATGGCGACCCGTTCGGCGCCGTCATTGAGAAAGCCTTGTGCGGCAATCGCCGCATTGTTCAAAAAACAGTACCCGCCAAATAGATCGCTTGCAGCGTGATGGCCCGGTGGCCGGCACAACGCGAATACCGAACGCTCACCGCCTGAAATGATCTTCTGGCCTGTCTGCGCGATCGCCGCGCTGGCCTTGGCCGCATCCCAGGTCCCCGGCGTAATCGCCGTCTCAATCGCCATGCAGTAATAGCCCAGCTTGCCATCGATATGGTCAGGTTCACGCTGCTGCATGCGCCGCGCCGGAATCACTGTCGGAAGCGCTTCACCTTCAAAGCCCGCGGCGGCCCATAACGGCCAGGACGTCTCCAGAAAAGTCAGATAGCCCGCATCGTGAATCTGGCCGACCACCGTCATATCGATCGGGCTCGGCGCCTCGAACGTATTGAACCCGCGATCCTTCAAGCGGCCCATGATGAAGTCCCACCGCTCGGGACATTCAAACGGGCGAACCAGCTGGCCACCGAACAATTCACCTTTGGGAAAGTGTTTGCGATGATCTTCGCTGCAGATGACTCTCATTACCCCAGCAACCATGAAGGGATTGCCCCGTCAAGGGCGCGATGATCGTCACAGGTCTAAGGCGTTGCTTAAAGCGGATTGCTTTAATGCAGGATCTGGCTGAGGAACAGTTGCGTGCGCTCATGCTGCGGGTTGGAAAAGAACTCGTTCGGTTTGTTCTCTTCGATAATCTGCCCGGCATCCATGAAGATCACCCGATCGGCAACCGTGCGGGCAAAACCCATTTCGTGGGTGACGCAAATCATCGTCATTTCGGTTTCCGCCAATTCAACCATCGTTCCGAGCACTTCGTTGATCATCTCGGGATCAAGCGCCGATGTCGGTTCATCGAACAGCATGATCTTCGGGTCCATGCACAGCGAACGGGCAATCGCCACGCGCTGCTGCTGTCCACCCGACAACTGGCCAGGGAACTTGAGCGCCTGTTCAGGGATACGCACCCGCTCGAGAAAATGCATCGCCCGTTCTTCGGCTTCGCGCTTCGGCATGTGGCGTACCCAGATTGGACCGTATGTGCAGTTGTCGAGGATCGACATATGCGGGAACAGGTTGAAATGCTGGAACACCATGCCGACTTCACTGCGCACAGCATCGATGTTCTTCAGATTGCCGGTCATCTCGATACCGTCAACCACGATGTCACCTTGTTGATGCTCCTCAAGCCGGTTTATGCAGCGGATCATCGTCGACTTGCCCGACCCTGATGGACCGCACACCACTATCCTCTCGCGCGGTTGCACGGTCAGATTGATGTCTTTGAGCACATGAAAGTCACCATACCATTTGTGCATGCCGGAGATACGGATTATCGGCTCGCCGGACGTGTCGATACTGGAGGCGACTGTCTCAGCGAGTTCTTCTACTGCTGCCATCGGTTCGGTTTCCCCAATTTACTAACGCTCATGCCCGGTTTCCAGTTTGCGCTCCAGATAAAGCGAATAGCGCGACATTGAAAAACAGCAGATGAAAAAGAACACCGCCACCGACAGATAAATCTCGTTCGAAAGACCGGTCCACTTGGCATCGGCGAGCGCCGATTTACCAAGGCCAAGAAGGTCAAGCAGGCCGATGATCAGCACCAGTGTAGTATCCTTGAACAGGCCGATAAACGAATTCACGATGCCAGGAATGGAAATCTTCAGAGCCTGCGGCAGCACAATCAAACGCATTGACTGCCAGTATTTCAGGCCCATGGAATCGGATGCCTCGAACTGTCCCTTGGGGATAGCCTGCAGACCGCCGCGTATCACCTCAGCCAGATAGGCGGCCGAGAACAGCGTCACCATGATCAGCACCCGCAACAACAGATCGAACTCTGATCCGGGCGGCAGGAAATAGCTCAGCATGGTTGAGGCAACAAACAGGATGGTGATCAGCGGCACGCCACGGAAGAATTCGATGAACACGACACACAGCATCCGCACCACCGGCATTTCCGATTGCCGCCCGAGCGCCAGCAGGATACCGAGCGGCAATGAGCAGGCAATACCGGTGATACCAATGACCATGTTGAGCATGATGCCACCGAATGCGTGCGTTTCGACCTCCTCGAGGCCAAAGAACCCGCCAAGCAGCAACCAGTAGGCGATAAACGGATACAAGCAAGCATAGATCAAGCCATATCCGCGATACGGTGTCTTGTCATAGAGCAGCGGCACCAGCGCCAGGATCAGCATGATGAACGCGAGGTCCACGCGCCAGCGCTCGCCGGAAGGGTAGAACGCATAGACAAAGAAGGTGAAGCGCTCGGAAACAAACGCCCAGCAGGCGCCAGAGCCCAGTTCACGGCATTCATTGCGGTCGGCTGCAACATAGACGGCATCAAGGAACGCCCAGTTCAGCAACGGTGGAATGACCACAAACAGGAACAGGGCGGTAATGACTGTAAGTGTAATGTTGAGCCAGCTGGAGGCAAGGTTCTCCTTGATCCAGAACAACGGTCCCGATGTCAGCATGGGTGCCGGCAAGTCAGGATGCTCGCCCGGAGCGTAAGATTGAACAGCTTGATCTTGTGATGACATGTGCTCTCTCCTACCGCTCGACCAGCTTGATACGCTGGTTGAACCAGTTCATCACCGCTGAAATCAACAGCGACACGATGAGATAGAACATAAGAACGATGATCATCGTCTCCATTTCCTTGCCCGTCTGCATCAGCGAAATGCCACCGATTGTCGCCACAACATCCATGTAGCCGATGGCAATCGCCAGCGACGAGTTCTTGGTGATGTTGAGATACTGGCTGGTCAGCGGCGGCACGATAACCCTGAGCGCCTGCGGGATGACCACGTTCTTTAGTGTCAGCCCCCGGCTGGCGCCGAGCGCTTGTGAAGCCTCCCACTGCCCCTTGGAGACAGCCAGAATGCCGGCCCGGACGATTTCTGCAATGAAACAGGCGGTGTAGACAGACAGTGCCAGCCAAAGCGCCATGAACTCGGGCCGTATCACCATACCACCCCTGAGGTTGAATGTGCTCTGCTGTGGCACTTCCCAGCCAATCGGCATGCCGGTCACAAGATACGCTACAAGCGGCAGCCCGATGATGGCACCCACACTTACCCAAAACACCGGCAGAACTCGCCCGGTGTCATCTTGAATCTTCTTTGCATGGCGCTTGAACCACCATGAAAATCCAACAGCGGCAATGAATGCGATCAGGATCGCCGAAGAGCCTCCTTCGAATATCGGGCTCGGCATGAACAAACCGCGGTTGGTCAAAAATGCCAGATCGCCGAAATTGGCCCAATCCGGCAGACCGCGCGGTTGCGGCAGCGCATGAACAACAAGACCGTGCACCAGCAGGATGTGCAAAAGCACTGGCACGTTGCGGACAAACTCGATGACGCAGTAGACCAGTTTGTTGATGAGCCAGTTCGGCGACAGTCGCATCACACCCATGATGAAACCGAGGATGGTTGCCAGGATGATGCCGCATACCGCCACCAGTAGAGTATTGAGGATTCCGACAGTCGCTGCCCGCAAATGAGTACTGGTCGAAGTGTATTCAATCAGATGCTGGTTGATGTCATAGGACGCTTCGGTCCACAGGAAGCTGAAACTGAATGTCTTGCCGAGCAGCCTCAGATTCTCGACCGCATTGTTGATGATGACGCCAAAAAACGTCAGCAACAGAACAATGGTCAAAATTTGCATGATTATCGAGCGCGTTTCCTTATCGTACCACAGGCGCGCAATTGGATTTCTTTCTGGCGGTCCACCCGCCATGTCAATCGAAGACATCTCCACCCCTTGTGCCTGAATGACCGGCGAAATTGCCGGAGAATTCAGCGTTCGCAAAAATCGCTGGATTCATCCGCGAGCCGGCTTTTGCCGGTCATCTTTGCGAGTACCCCGTGCCGGGATTGCACCCGGCACGGATAATTCTCGTTCAACGGCCCCGTTATAGAAACGGAGCCATCATTCCTAACGGAACGGCGGCGAGTAGATCAGGCCACCCTGGCTCCACAGCGCGTTCAGACCGCGCTCAAGGCCGATTGGGGTCTTCGGACCGATGTTACGTTCAAAGATCTCGCCGTAGTTGCCAACAGCCTTGATCACCTGATGGGCCCAATCCTTGTTCAAACCGAGCATCGCGCCGAGTTCACCCTCGGTGCCCAGCAGTCGGTTGATTTCAGAATTCTTGCCCGGGTTCTTCACCATATCATCGACATTGGCTTGAGTGACACCCAGTTCTTCAGCCGTGACAGTGGCATTAAGAACCCAGCGGACCACGTCCGACCAGTTGTCATCGCCGTGACGCGTGGCAGGGCCAAGCGGCTCTTTGGAGATGATTTCCGGAAGAAGTACATGGTCGCCTGGTGCTTCAAAGGTCGAGCGTGTCGCAGCCAGACCGGAGGCATCCGTCGTGTAAACGTCGCAGCGGCCTGCCAGATAGTTGGTGCGCGCTTCGTCGTTTGTCTCGATTGGAACGGGCTCATACTTGATGCCGTTGCTGCGGAAGTAGTCCGCCAGGTTCAACTCGGTGGTTGTACCCGTCTGAATGCAAACAGACGCTCCGTCCAGTTCCTTTGCGCTCGAAACACCGAGCTTCTTTGGAACCATGAAACCCTGGCCGTCGTAGTAGTTGACGCCCTGGAACGCCAGCTTGACGTCGACGTCCCGGACATAGGTCCACGTGGTGTTGCGCCAGAGCACATCACCTTCACCGGAATTCAAGATGGTGAAACGGGTCTTACCGGTCGACGTAACGAACTTGACCTTGTTAGGATCGCCAAGCACCGCAGCAGCCGTGGCGCGGCAGAAGTCGGCATCAAAGCCCTTCCAGTTGCCATCTGCATCGGTATAGGCAAATCCGGCAACACCGGTTGAAACGACACATGCCACTTCACCTTTGGCCTTGACATCGTCAAGTGTGCCGGCCTGTGCGCCCGTCACTGCGAACATTGCGATCGCAGCAGAGGCGCCCAATAGAAGTTTTTTCATTCTAAACACTCCCTCATATTTTTTTACAACTTCAGCTAGTTGCTGATCCAGATTATGTACAACATTAGGACCAGCCCCTATCGTGCCCGATGGGAGTTAGATGTCAACGTCGAATTTTCAGATCGTTTCAAAGTTGATCCCCGGTACGCAGTTGCCGCGGCGGCCCATATTATATTTGTGACGTTGCCGCGGCGGCCCGGAAAGACACACACTCAATCTCCCCCGTGCACGCGCGGTTGATTACAAAATTACCAGCTGGATCGCAAGCCCTTATAATTTCCTTATAGTAAATTGCCCGTTGTCGCGCAGCCACAGTCTTGTCTAGTGTAGGGCAATGCTCGCAAGAAGGCTCACCATAGTGCTGGCCGCCGTCCTTGCCCTGACGATCAGCACGCCTAGACATTCCGCCCGTGCCGCCGGCACGCCGGTCGATCTGGAGCTTGTCTTGGCGGTAGACACATCTGCCAGTGTGGACGGACGCGAATACAATCTCCAGATGGAAGGCCTGGTGCGCGCCTTTCAGGATCCAGGCGTGATCGCGGCGATAAAGTCCACCGGATCGAACGGCATCGCGGTCGCGCTGCTGCACTGGAGTTCTGCCAACCAGCACAAGCTTGTCGTACCCTGGACCCAGCTGCGCACCGGCTATGACGCTTTGCAGTTTTCGGCCAGGATCGCCAATATCAACCAGCGCCAGTTCATCGGCAGTACCGGCATCGGCGGTGCGTTGCTGTTTGCCGAGCGCACCATCCGCCTCAACCAGTTCGACGGCCGCCGCAAGTCCATCGATGTGTCCGGCGACGGACCGAACAACTCCGGCGTTATCCCCTCGATTGTGCGTGACCAGGTGATCGCAGCCGGTGTCACGATCAACGGCCTGACGATCCTGAACGAGTCCCCGTTCCTCGATCGCTATTACAAACGCGAAGTCATCGGCGGACCCAATTCGTTCGTGTTGACGGTCAATGATTACGAAGATCTTGTTGAAGGTATGCGCCGCAAACTGATCCGGGAAATCTCATCCGCCATTGCCGATGTGGGCTCCAAGACGTTGAGCCGTTAACGGAAAATTGGCCCAGTCCATTAAGTTATTATCAAGCCGTGACCGCTAGAACCGTCCGCCGGAACGATAGAGCGGTTCACCGCTCTAGAACAGGCGCAAAGTTGCGAGGATGGAGGTCGGCGTGGAACTGATTATTGCAGTCGTGATTTTTGGCGTGGGTCTGGCCGTGCTGGCCGGACACAGCGGCATGGTGAAGTCCGCCTCGGGTCTGCTTCGCTTTACCCCCTCCTGGATCAAGCGAATTATTTTCGGCGACCACGCCATGTGGGCCGCAGTCGGGTTCTTTGCAATCATGCTGGTCATGCTGACCAAGGTATTCGGACCCTAGAGCGGACTAAAATTGGCCTCGTAGAACGCCAGCCAGTTGCCGCCCATGACCTTGGCGACGTCCTCATCGGACATACCCGCTGAGCGCAATCCCTGTTCGATATTGCCGAAATCCCGATTGTCCGTGAACCAGTCCGGCTGTGGCGGAAAGCCTGCATTGTCTTTTGAGCCCTCGCCGTAGTCGATCTCCTTTGACCACCTGCCGACCCGCATCCATTCAACAACACTGTCCGGCTGATCCTGGCAAAGATCAGACCCGATGCCGATATGGTCGATCCCCATCAGGTCTGCCGTTGCGACGATCATCTGACAGAAACTTTCAAGCGTGCACTCGGTCTTGTCTTTTAGATGATGTGGATACATCGAAAACCCCAGCATACCGCCAGATGCCGCCAGCGCCTTCAGAACATCATCAGACTTGTTTCTGAGCGCGGGCATCCAGAACGCCGGGTTGGCATGGGTTATTGCAATCGGACGTTCCGAAATCTCAATTGCCTCCAAAGTCGAGCGTTCTGCCGAATGAGACATGTCGATAACCAGCCCGACTCGGTTCATTTCCTTGATGACCTGCCGGCCCATACGGGTAATGCCGGTGTCTTTGGCTTCATAGCAACCGGTCGCCAGCAGCGATTGGTTGTTGTAGGTCAGCTGCATGAACCTGGCGCCGAGCGCGTGCACGATCTCCACAAGGCCGATATCATCTTCGATCGGTGACGGGTTCTGGAACCCGAAGAAGATCGCCGTCCGTCCGCTCGCCCGCGCCGCCTCGACATCGTCTGCCCATTTGCCGTGAAAGATCAGATCGGGAAACTGTTCGAACCAGCGGTTCCATTTTTCAATGTTGAGCACCGTTTCGCGAAAGTTCTCATGGTAGGAAATGGTGACATGGACCGCATCCACCCCGCCCTCGCGCATCTGACGAAATATCTTTTCCGACCAGTTGGCATACTGCAGATTATCGATCCGAATGGGGCGGGGATCACTCATGGCGTACCCGATGAAATATAGGCGGTCTTGACCGAGGTATAGAACTCCTCAGCATAGCCTCCCTGCTCGCGCGGCCCGAAGCTAGAATCGCCACGTCCGCCAAACGGCACATGATAATCCGTACCCGCTGTTGCCAGGTTGACCATGACGCAGCCGGTCCTGGCATTGCGCCGGAAATGCGTTGCCCGTGCCAGCGACTTGGTGATGATGCCCGACGTCAGGCCAAAGTTGGTGTCGTTGACCACGCTCAAAGCCTCGTCATAGGACCCGACCTTGATCACACAGGCAATCGGGGCAAACATTTCTTCGCGGTTGACCCGCATGTCGTTCGACGAACCGGCAAACACTGCCGGGTTCATATAGTAACCCTCATGCGCCATGTCCGGCTGATCACCGCCGCACAAAAGTTCACAGCCCTCATCGCCGGCAAGCTTTACGTAGTCCATGTTCTGCTCCAACTGGCCAGCGCTTACCACCGGGCCAATCTGCGTGCCCTCTTCCAGCGCATGGCCAACCTTCATCGCCTTGGTTGCCGCGACCAGCTTTTCAACGAATTCATCGTGGATGGCCTCATGGACGACCAACCGCGATGAGGCGGTACATTTCTGCCCGCTGCCACCAAAGGCACCGCCAGCGGCACAGGTCACCGCCGTGCCCAGATCAGCATCATCCATCACCGCAAGCGCATTCTTTGATCCCATCTCCATCTGCAGTTTGGTGAGGTTGGCTGCTGCCGCCTTGGCAATGCCGCGCCCGACATCAACCGAGCCGGTAAAGCTGATCGCATCGACCCCAGGGCTTTCCACCAGGCGCTGTCCGATCGACGATCCCGACCCCATCACCAGATTGAAGGTGCCGGCCGGCAATCCGGCCTCGGCAATGATCCTGGTCAGGGCAACGGCACTGGCCGGCGTCAGGTTGGCCGGCTTCCAGATCACCGCATTGCCGAAGGCCAGTGCGGGCGCAATTTTCCAGCTCGCCGTGGCGGTCGGAAAGTTCCACGGGCTGATAATCGCCACCACACCGACGGGCTCGCGCCGCACGTCAACTTCTATGCCCGGCCGCGTGCTGTCCGCGGTATCGCCGATCTGGCGCAGCACCTCGGCGGCATAATAGGTGTAGAACTGTCCGGCCCGGAAAACCTCGCCAACACCTTCTGCCCGCGGTTTACCTTCTTCACGGGCCAGCAGTTCGCCCAGTTCGGCCGAACGCTCCATCAGCGCATTGCCGATCTTCATCAGCGCGGTCTGGCGCGCCTCCAGCCCGGTTGCGGCCCATTCGGCCTGGGCCCGGCGCGCCGCTGCAAGCGCATCATCCAGCTGTGTGGCTGAAGCTTGTGCAAAATTGCCGATCAAATCAGAGATATCCGACGGATTGCGGTTTTCCGTTTCGCTTTCGCCGGCGACCCATTCACCGGCGATGAAATTCAACTGTGACTGCGACATCGGTCCCCTACCCTTCGATCTGTCTGAGAATGTTATTGTGCGACCATTCACATGTTCTAGGTGACGGCACAAGCCCGCGCCTAGAGTGTTTCATTATTATATTGAATCACTCTAAGAGTTCTCCAATTCGTCGCGCAGCATCTCCAGTTCAAGCCAGCGGTGCTCGGCCTCGGCAAGTTCGAGCTCACAGGCTTGCATGGCCGCGGCGGTTTTCTGAAAGGCGTCCGGATCACGCGTGTACAAGTCGGCGTCGGCCATCTGCTCGCGCAGGTCGGCGATGTTGTTCTCGAGTTCCTCGATGGTCGCCGGCAATGTCTCCAGCGCGTGTTTGTCCTTGAACGACATCTTGCGTTGCCGCCGAGGAGCCGCATCAGCCGCCTTGCGCCTGGCGACCTTGACTGCCCGCTCCTTGACTGCAGCAACCGGCTTCTTCTGGGCCAGCATGTCACTGTACCCGCCGGCGTATTCGACCCACCGACCGTCGCACTCCGACACGATCACCGAGGTCACCACCCGGTCGATGAAATCACGGTCATGGC
>JABDJG010000042.1 GCA_013002595.1 Hyphomicrobiales bacterium
AATAACAGTGTAGAGCGTGAGCTGAGTGATTGGCCTGATCGCCGGAGGTCGCAAGTTCTGGTAGATGACCTCGAGACCATGGAGATCGACGTACCAGTCCCAGAATCCATATCATTCGATAACTCGCCCGCTGGCAAAATCGGTATCTTGTACGTAATCGAGGGATCGCGATTGGGTGGTCGCGTCCTTGCCGCAAAGTTGAACGTCAAGACGCCTGCCAAGTTTTTGCTGCATGGAAAAGGCAAGCCACTTTGGCCAAATTTCCTGGCTTGGTTGGGGGCAAAAAACCTTTCAGCAGACGATACGCAGACTGCTCTGAACAAATGAACACCGCGCAATATGTCGACGTGCTTGACAGCCGCATTCAGGCGTTGGCCAGAGCTCACGACCAGATCACAGCGCAACGTTGGTCTGCCGCTTCTTTCCGGCAACTGGTGCACATCGAAGCTGAGAGTTATCTGCAGCACAAGGGCGACCGTGTCATAATCGAGGGCGAGGATTGCCTTTTGGAACCGAATGCGTATTCCACCGTCGCGCTGGTCATTCATGAGCTGATGACCAACTCGGCAAAGTACGGGGCCTTGTGCGGTCAATCCGGGCAAGTCAACGTCGTGTTGACCAAAGGTGCGCAGGGCGAGCTAGTAATCAAATGGACAGAAACTGGCGGTCCGCCTGTCAACGAGCCTGAAAGAAGGGGCTTCGGATCGACTATCATCGAGCGCTCGATCCCATATGAACTGGCAGGAAAATCCAGTATCGATTACCAGCCTGACGGCGTTGTGGCAGTGCTTGAAGTACCAGAGCAATTTGTTGTAGACGCCGAGGCCAAGGAAATCGCGCCGGACATGAGCCGACAAACCTCAGTCGAGCTCGACACATGGATACCGAATAATGTGCTTGTGGTAGAGGACAACATGATCATTGCGATGGAAGCCGAAAACTTGTTTCATGAGATCGGCAGCAAATCCGTGCACATTGCGGCGAACGTGAAGCAAGCTGAAGCGTCCATGAGTACTAAGGCGTTCGACTTCGCTTTGCTTGATGTCAATCTTGGCAGCGAAACCAGCTTCGGACTGGCCGAAATGTTACGAAGCCGTGGTACAAAGATCGCCTTCGCCAGCGGATATGGTGAAGGCGGCCAGTATCCCGAAGCGCTGGCAGATGTGCGGCGGATGTCAAAGCCTTACGACTCAGATGCACTGTATAGGCTGCTAGCGGCGGTCGAGAGTGATCAATAGGGATCAATGGTCGTGTCGAGGCGCAAGGGCGATCAGTTCCAACAATTTGTCGATGTGTTCACCTAGACGTTCGCGGGTGTCCGCATCGGTCAAAGTTCCGTCAGCACTGAGCTTGTCGGCCGCGCTGCCGAGTAAGAACTCCATTCCTGTTACCATGCGGGCATCAAGAACAGATAATACCTGGCGCAACTGATAGTTTGCGGCCATGGTGCCGGCCGCCCCTGGTGAAGCACCGATGACGAGCATCGGTAAGCCGGCAAACGGTTGCGGCGGCGTCTTGGAGAGCCAGTCAATCGCGTTTTTCAACACACCGGAGAACGACCGATTGTATTCCGGTGTCGCTATGATGGCGCCATCGGCGTTGCTGATCGCCTCATGCAAACTCCTTACGACCTCCGGGGTGGTTTTCTCATGAACGTCCGCATTGTATAGCGGGATGTCAGCGAGATCTAACATCTCAAACGAAACGGCGTCCGGTGCTTGTTGCCGACATGCGTTCAGCAGGGCAGTGTTATACGATGCCTTGCGCAGGCTTCCGGAGATACCGACAACTTTAATCATAATACATCTCTCGCTGATCTGTCTGTCCGTGCAGTCTATCGTCCGGCCATCTTCACCATGTCGTTCTCACCCAGGTCCGGCTTTCCGCCAGACAGCTTGGCCTTGATCATCTCAATGGACTGAGCTGCCGTGCCGAGGCCTTCCCAGTATTCTGCCAGGCATGGAGTTACCACAATCAAAATCGCATTTGGATCATCTTTGCCATGATCGAACCACAAATCAGCCATGCTCACCCAATGATCGCGCACCTCCTGCTGGCGCTGATCGATCTTGGCCATGCCTGTGACGCTCAAAAAAACCTTGCCGGAGGTGTCGCAGAACGTCAGACCGACCTCGGGACTGGCCTTGATCTCATCGTCCTTGGCCTGTCGGCGGTCAGCAATGAAGCGGATCGTGTTGCTCTCGCTGTCGGCCATAGCCATCATCGGTCGGGAGCGGAGTCCCGATCCGGTCTGCGTGGTGAGCATGCACACTCCGATATCGTTGATGTGACCCCAGACCTTTTCCACTTTGTCGTTCATCACGTGCCGTGACCTCCGTCTTCATCAGATTTTGAAAATTGATTGAGTTGTTCGGGTCTCCAACGCGCCCGTAAGGGTTTCGTTCCAACCTCTAGCAATGTTGATGCTTACTTCAAAGCAGCTGGAAGGAACCGGAGCAGCAATTGGGCGTTAGCAACATCAGATCTATTGACGATGCGAGAAACAACTCATGAATGGCTATTCAAAAGGCACAACGGTCGAATGGGACTGCGGCAACGGTACGGGACAGGGCACAATTGCAGAGCGCTACACAGATGATGTCACCAAAATGATTAAAGGCAGTGAAATCAGTCGTAGGGCGTCCTCCCAGGAGCCGGCCTATTTGATTGAGCAAGAAGACGGTAACCGCGTGCTGAAGAGCCACAGTGAAGTGCGGTTGCCAAGTTGATCGCTCGTCGTCTCTCTGGCTTGCGATCAGACCTGCGGATGCTGGTATAAAAGGATGCGTCCGCAATCATCACATTTCGGCTGATCCACCGGCGTTGATGGTTTTGGAACAATTGGTGTCGGACCTGCCTGAATTGGCGGAGCTGCGTCTTCGACCATCACCAACCGGCCACACTCGGCACAAGTCTCAGTGATCAACGTTTTCTCGCCCACCTACTACAACCTCCTATCCATAGAATACTGCGGTCTCGACATTAACGCTCCAGCCAGTCAACAGGTTCCAGAGCGTCTGTCACCGTCAAGGGCTCGTCGCCGACGGAATTACAAGCTTTCTAACTCGGTCAAGCCGGGCCAGTAACGGAATGATCATAAATTGAACGATTGGTATAAGCAGGAGTCCGACGACCAGACCGAATAGACCATCCAGCGCCGCTTTCGTCAGCCAGCCAGCCAATTCCGGTGCAAACCCAAACCAGCGCGCCGAAGTACCGGCTGCGGAGTCAATCGCGTATGCAAAACTTGTCAAACCCAGCACCTTCAATTCATGAATGATGATGGATCCGCCTACCCAAAGCATCGCTGCTGTGCCGATGATGGAGATGGTGGTGAGAACGTTTGGCATCTGTTTGACGATGCCACGCCCCAGCGCGCGCGTGACATTCAATCGTCCGATCTGGCTGAGTTTGAGTCCAAGATCATCCGCTTTAACCAGGATGATGACGCTGCCGTAGACAAGGGCGGTTATGCCGAGGGCGACAATGGCCAGAACAAAGCCGGTTCCCCAAACGCTGCCTGAGTCAATTTCGGAAAGAGCGATTGTCATGATTTCGGCCGACAAGATGAAATCGGTTTTGATGGCGCCGGCTACACGCTCGCGCTCCAAATGTTCGACATTGCCATGTTGTTCGTTTTTTTCATGGTGCTTGGTAGAAGTCACCGAATGCCAAATTTTTTCTGCGCCCTCAAAGCACAGATACGCGCCCCCCAACATCAGCAGAGGAATCAGGAGCCATGGCGCGAAGGCGTTGAGAATCATCGCCAGTGGCAAGAGGATCACAAGCTTATTGAAAAGCGAAGCCCGGGCAATCTTTGCAACAATCGGCACTTCCCGGGCAGCAGGCAGACCTTGGACATACGCCGGTGTAACTGCCGCATCGTCGATCACCACGCCGGCGGTCTTTGCGCCGGCCTTGGCGGCATCATCAATTACGCCGCCGGCGACTTTGACGCCAACCTTGGCGGCCTTGGCCGCGATGTCATCCACCTGTGCAGCTGCCAATCTGGCAATCGCCGCAACGTCATCCAATAAAGACAACAATCCGCCCATCAGGCCTCCAACACACTAGGTTGCATCGGGACGTCCAAACCTTAGGTCCCACAATCGTCAGCGCGCAGCCGATATCATCGCCTTGAGCGCGCCGCTCAGTACGTCTTCAGGTATATCTTCTTCTGACGGAGACGCCAACTTGGCAACGACGGCTCGGACTTTGTCGTCAGCTGCCTTCAACATTGCAGGTGTCGGCTCGAGTAGCTCGTCCAGGACAGCATCAGCTATGTTCTGGCAACGCTGCTTTTCCTCGTCAGTGATGACTGACCACAACATGTCGACATTGTTGTGTTTCGGCGTCGATGCCGCCGGATAAAGCTGCTGCGCGACAGCCTTGGCAAACCTGTGATTGCTTGTATCGTGTCCCATACTGCCTCTTGACTTCATTGGGGTTGGACTGTCTTCCCAGACAGCGGTTATTCTTCCAGCGACGCTGATGCCTTTTCATCCACCAGCCGCCTTTCGGCTTGCTTACGCGATGCAAAATGGGCACCGAATTCCTTGGCATCCGCCGACGAGAAGACGCTGCGGCCTTTCGCAAACATATCCTCTTCTTCTTCGTCCATATGGTGTTCGTACTCATGCTTGAGGGTCTTGAATCGGGTCAGCCAGCCTGGACTGGAAAAGTCCATCTGGTGCAGTTCCTCCATGATGTCGTCGAGCTCCTTGTGCTCTGCAACGCCATGACGAGCGTCGTCCTGGCCCTTCGGATCTTGCATAAGCTTTGAGTAGAAGGTCTCCTCTTCGGCAGCGGCGTGCGACTTTACATCATAGTAAAACCTGTCCCACAGCTCACGACGATCGGAACTGTCTCCCTCGGTACTCTCAAGTCGAGCCAACAAATCGCGGTGCACGTCGTGATCCTGTTTCAACTGCTCATAGATGTTGCTCATGACATTCCTTCTCTTTTGAGTTGGCGACCGGAGACTGAATTTCGGGCCGGACGCTGGTTTTCAAACTACGCGCGTGAGCTCAAAGCCCGATCAACACCGGCATCACCAGTGTTCCGTGTCCGCTACAATTGAAGAGCCTGACGCTGACCTTGACCGGGTAGTCCACGGATCCTCCATCGTCCAATGAAAATGGAGCGAATTGGTTCCAGTGTGGGAACCTAAAATCGATTGCCGAGCTTAGTGACCTTCAATCGGATTGCTCCTCATTGACGCAATCTTAGAATGCTTGAAGACAGTCTCGACAACTCTTAAACAGCGCTGATACAGACCAAGGTTCGCTTTTGCGGTTGTCCGACGCTTGATGACGATATCGTGATGTCAGGGAACCATCAAAGATCAAGTCCATTCGTTTAGATGTATGTTTGCGGGAGATGATTATGTTTAAACGACATTCAAGACTAGCAGTTGCGACATCCTTCGGTTTGATGGCATCGCTTGGCATCGCAGATGCCGCCAGCAACAATTTCACGGTGGAGGGCACCGCGGGGTCCAGTTTACGGGTCGAGCTCATAACCACCTTCGATGAGCCCTGGGCGATGGCGTTCGCGCCGACCGGTGATCTGCTTGTAAC
>JABDJG010000225.1 GCA_013002595.1 Hyphomicrobiales bacterium
TGGTCACACCATGGTCACAAAAGTTGCCGGATGACATAGGAATGCATGGGGCAATATGTTATTATTAAACCACTGATTTGCTGGCGTAAAGTGATTGAAACTGGAATGTATCGGAATGCATGAAACAGCGGGACAACTAACTTGCCAAGGTTGGGGTCGTGAGTTCGAATCTCATCGCCCGCTCCAAAATTTCATCATCATGACATTCGAAACAGCTCCCATGTGACCTGTTCGCCAGGAGCCAACGTCACCACACCCTAGGCGGTTGATACAAATCAATGCGTCAGCCAGGACAATTGAGTCAGCATATCCAGGTTGTGGGGCTTCTCTCTGATTAACTGAGGAGGCAGATATGAAAGTAAAAGATGTCATGCACAGCGGTGTTTCCTGGGTCGAACCGGGTACAAAGCTGAGTGCTATCGCAAAGCAAATGCAAGCTGAAGACATAGGTGCGGTACCGGTCGGTGAAAATGACCGGCTGGTCGGCATGGTAACAGACCGCGACATTACCTGCCGAGGATTGACCGGCGGCAAAAGCCCGGAAAAGCTGACTGCACGCGACGTGATGACCAAAGGCATCACATTTTGCCGTGAGAACGAGGAGGTCGATGATGCGATCCGCATCATGGAGAACAAGAAGATCCGCCGACTTCCCGTTATCAATGAAGACAAGCGTATGGTCGGCATGCTGAGCATCGGAGACATTTCACACAGCCTGCCGCAGGAATTGTCAGGTGAAGTTATGAAAGCTGTCTCAGCTCATCACCGCTGATACACCGCAGGACTGACCGGATGGGGTGTTTTGCCGTGTCCGGTCAACCCTAGGCTGTCCAAGATCACGCGCTAGGAGCAACCGACGACAATCGAGTTTGGAAAAATGGATGTAGTCAAGATCACAGAACATGCCCGCGCATTGCTTGATGCGCATGGCGAAAAGGCGGAGGCCGAGGCAGCGCAGAAGGCTGCAGCGTTGCAGCAAGCTGGCCAACATGACGAAGCTGAACAGTGGAATATGGTCCGCAAGGCGATCCATCAGCTACGCTCCAGCCATGTGAGCTGATCGTTAACCGATCAGCCAGCCCGGTGACTGAAGCGGGTCGCCTGCGTCCACCTCAAAATGCCGACTTGATAGTCTTGCGGATGACAAGGTCGAACGCATCCGGCTTGCGCTGCTTGAGGCTGTGCTCCTTCAGGTAGCGTGCGCGCTTGGCAAGCAGTCCATTCAGCGTCTTGTCGACAGCCGCGCGCTGCTTTGCTTTCCTTGCGATGATCGCCTCGCGTTCTGCTGGTGACGCAGCGCGCATTTCCTGCGGCAGCTTGCGGTCATCGAGCGCATCGGGCTTGACCGTTCCGGCCGCAATCTCCGCCAGCAGATCGCCGCCGCCGGTCACGACCTCGCGCTTGCCATGCTTGTTGGCTCGGTACTCTGCCCGATCGGCGGACGAAGACGGAGAGGCTGCAGCCCGCCGCGTTTCGATCTTGCGCCTGTAGGACTCGCGCAGTTGCCTGTCGCCATAGGGGATCACGGTGCTCTCGAGCTGCCGCTGCAACTGATCGATTTGTTCATCATAGGGCGTCGTGATCACCTGCACATTGCCGGACTGCGGAATTTGCGCGTAGATCCCACCGCCCCGACGCGCAATGTCCTTCCAGATGTATTTTGTCATGGAATTTCTGCCTGCCTGCAGCGTATGCACCGTGATGCCGCGGTGCCGCGCGAGCGACATGGAGCGGGGATATTTCACGTCATGAGGGTAGTCCATGTGTGGCGGGCTGTCGCCAGCGAGAAAGACCAGACGGATGTTGCGCCCGCCCCAATGTGTCCAGCTGGCGCGGCTAACGGCTTCGTGGAGCGCCTGATTGACGGATTCCGGCGTATCGCCGCCACCTTTGGCCTGGAACGCCAGCAATTTGCCATACAGGGCGTCGATGTCTTCAGTAAGATCGAAGAACTTCGTGACATAGGCATCGCCGATGTCGCGAAAACCGATCAGCCCGATACGCACGATGGCATTGGCGTCATTTTCCACAATCTCGTTCGCAATGGACCAGATCTTCTGCTTTGCCCCGGAAATCAGCTGTCTCATGGAACCGGTCGTGTCGAGAACAAAAACCACCTCGACCACGCGGTTTCCGCAGGTTCGCTGTTGCAGGAGATCATGGTGACAGTGTTGCACCGTTGCCGGAGCTGATGTGTGAAATGCAAACATCGACAAGGCGACCACAGTGGACCGAATGAGAATACGCATGGGAGTTATCCTTCAAGGTTTGGTCTGGGCAATTTTTGTTTGTGATTTAAATGAAATGCCTCAATGCGCAGGCGTGCTGAAAGAGGCTTTTCCCGCAATCACTGAACGTGAGACGTTTCGCGACGCTAATTCCTTGGGCTTACTGTGAAAAAGAATGCCCGATGTCGCCGCTCAAATGTCGGTTATCGGGTGAGCGCCGCTGCGGGAAATCGATCGTGAACAGCGTGAAGATGCCTGCCGGGCTCTGGCACTGGACGACAGGTCGCCTCAAAACCGGAATGGCAGCGACATGCCAACGGTGACGTCCGGGCTGTCATCGGTGATGCCAATAGCGCTCGAAAGATTCAAAAACAGGTCCTTGGTCAGGACGACGCCGGCGCCAAGGCTGACGACGCCGGCTGTGGTATCGGAGCCCGCAAGCTTGATGCCGTTTGACTTGGTATGGTCGGCAAATGAGAACTTCAGGCCGGCACTCAAGGAAACGTCCGGGGAAACCGCGAGCGTGGCACCGGCGCCGAGACCGAAAATTCCGCCGGGGTCGAGATTGACCCCGCCGAAATTGCGATCGAAGCCGTGCGTATAAGATGCGCTGCCGTAAAATACCACCGGGTCGAGGGACTTCACAGCGGTAAGCCGGGCCGACACGCGGTGGTAGCCTGATCCAAGCGGCACCGATGCCTGGGTGAAATCATCGCCAAGCGGGGCTACGTACTGCAGGCTGGCAACCAGGGATGGCCAGGTGCCATCCTGCACCATCAATTCCTTCCAGACCGCCAGCGAGGGGTCACCGATCCCAGTGTTTTCGCCAAAAGCGTCCGTTGAGCGATGCACCACGGGAGCCCGTCCGCCGATCATCCAGCCGCCTGGCAGACCGATGCGCGCATCTACCGCAGCAGAATAGCTGTCACTCGATGCGCCGGCGCTGCCGGCGTGGGACCATGAAAATCCCGGCGCCACCTCAACCTTGTTCGGGGGCAGCACGGCCCGGCCACGTCGCACCAGTGCCCGCTCAAGCGCCCGACCTTCTTCGGTGTCATCGGCCTCGGGTTCTTCAATCGGTTTGGCGCTGGACACACGTGCGGCAGCTCGATCCGACTTTCCGGCAAAGGCCTGTTCCTCGAGCGTGCGGATCCGCTGTTTGAGAAGCTCGTTTATCCTTTTTTGTGCGGCAAGCTGGGTCTGCAACTCCTCAACCGTCTGGGCTGCAGCGGGCCCGGTAAGAACGAACATGAAAATCAACAGCGCGACAGCCCTCATTGCATGGGTTCCGTCATGACAAAGGCAATGCCGTCCAGCCATACGGCTTCAAATTTCTTGCGCGGCATCGTCCGGTTGCCGAAGGCAGGGTCGGCCAAATGGACCTCGCCGTCTCGGGTCATGCCCTTCAATACGACATAATGATTGTAGCCATGGGTACGGATCGGCACGATGGGTGCATCGAAAAAACGGATTTCGGCAAGGCTCAAGCCTTTGAAGCCGGTGGCGCGGTAGCCGCGCTGTTCGGCATAGCGTTTCATATCACGCATGGAAAAACCGCCCCGGTGACGAACTTTCAACGGCTCGGTCTGACGCAGCAGGCCGCTTGCCACTTCACGTTCGGAGGCAGGGTCATTGAAGCTGTAGGTGAAGACCGTTGCAAGCGCTGCGGCGGCGCAGCTGGTATCCCATTTCTGAATCACCACGCCGGATTCACGAATTTCCTTCAGCGAAACGGTGGCAGCATGACCAGGAATCAGTGCCAGTCCCATGGCAGCCAGCAACACGGCGGAGGCAATTTTACCGTCCATTGCTTGTCCCTCCGGACTACGGTGCGCATGACGAACCGCTCCGAGACCTGCATATAGGCAAGGTATGGCTGGACCGGAGCCTTATACCAGCGGCCCCGGCCCTACATGCGTTTGCGAAAGGCCTCAAGAGATTGTCATCACAGCGTCTTCTGACGTCCGGCCGGTCAGTCGGCGTTCTGATTTACTGCCCCGATGCCGCCATGCACCGTTTCCAGCTCATTGGCAAAGCCTGCAACACCATCGTCGTTCGGATTGGTGCCTCCCTGGCCAGGGTTGTTGCCAATGCCATGCAGATTGGCACCGCCGGCTGGGCTCACGCCGTTGGGGTTGGCATTGTTGCCGCCGGTGACATTTTGATGAATGTTCGGGTGGAGGACATCGGCACGGTTAGAGACATCACGAACACCGGCGCCGACCACTTGATCGAGCTGGGTGTCGTCCATCATGACCGGTCCTTTGGTCTCGCCGGCAACAGCAATGCCGGTCATTGAAACAGCGAAAACACCAACAGCAAAATACTTCATCATAGTTCATTCCTCCGCTTCGGGTAGCGTTGCATTCTATCTGTTTGCAACGGACCCGACAGTTAGCGCCGCCCACATTGAAGCAACTCGCATGCAACAAATTTATGCAATAAGATGCGGATCGTGTCTTATCGGAAACACGATTATAACGTTCAATATTTGGGTAAGATACGCAGTGTGTACTGATACTAACTTAGTCTTCCGCTGTTTTTATTAAGCGGCTCGGCGTTTATATTCTACCGGTTTTCGTCATTCCAACGCCGAAAATTGTGTGTGTCCTCCCCCACCACTCCGGCGTGCGCCACGGCGAATCGGCTATGGTTTACGCAACCAAAGATGGAATAGGTCTGTGTGTTCAGTGGGGCGGGCCTGTGCCAATTTGTTGACGTTTTTCTGACCCGCGCCCTGTATCGCGGTCACAGTCAGCCATCGTAAGCCACGATGCGGCTGCCGGTCTTAGCCTACTGTTCTATCTTGTCGCGATATTTCCTGGGGACCTGGGTGAGGGACAACTTGCGTTGCTCATCTGCATCGTGGGCAAAAGCGACCAGGTCGGCCAACTCCTGACCAGATAGGTCAACGACCTTGCCGAACTCTTCCTGCTGCATTGCCGTCATGGCCTGGGCACCGCGCCACATGCGGGCGGCGAACTCGAAGGCGTTCATGGGCCTGGGCATATCGCCCGCATTCAGGGACGGGCCAATGTCGCCGCCAACCTTGTTCACCGCATGACAGACGACACACCCCTTATCGATGAATACTTGCCGTCCCCGGCCAGCATCCATCGGCGGTAACGCCAGACCGATGTCACGCATGAATCGCATCATGCGCTGCATCTGTTCCGGCCCCATTTGCTCCATCGCCTCGAAGTCATGCGCGTGCTCATGACCGCGATGCATTTCACGCATCTGTTTCATCATTGAATGATCGTGATTGTCGCCAGTATGGCCAGCACCTGCCAGCGCGGCAACGGGGGCCGCTGTCAGGGTCAGCAGAACGGCAAGGGATGCACTTTGGATTCGAGAGCCAAACATCGGCCTGCTCCATGCGATGTGAATCCATAAAAGCATCCCATCGCATAGAGCGGCTCACATTGACCTGGATCAATCAACGATCAGCTCAACAGATCGAGGACGCCGGCGACAATCATGTATCGGGCGCCTTTGGCAACGAGGACAATCGATATGAAGATCAGCAGGGGCGTCCGGGCAATGCCGGCGATGACGGTCAACGGATCGCCAATGACCGGTACCCAGGACAACAGAAGGGACCAAAGCCCCCAGCGTCTGAACCACTCGGAATAGTAGCCAAACCGGTCGCTGGGGACCGGAAACCAACGGTGGCTTTGAAAACCGGCAAAGAACCGGCCGATCCCCCAATTGAGGCAGGATCCAAGTGTGTTGCCAATGGTGGCAACGGCAACGGCGGCAATTGTTGACACATTGCCCGCAGCTATCATGCCCACAAGCGTGATCTCAGATGTGCCGGGCAGCAAAGTCGCGGAGAAGAAAGCAGACAGAAACAAACTGCCCAGAAGAGTTGTTGTGGCCATCCGGTCAAGCGTAGGCTCGAGCCGCCGATATGACAATCACATAGTGATCAATGCATCATCATGCCGCCGCGGCCCATGCCCATACCCATCATCGGCAGGGCGATCTCGTCGGCGACTTTTTTCTGGCTGTCGTCGAGGGCAGCATAGAGTTTGCCAACGGATGCTTGCAGGCTTTTGATCTGCTCGACCCGCGATTCCATGTGGGTGAGACGCAGGGTCAGGCGTTCGGGGAGCGGTTTTTTGAAGAACTTGCCGTCTTGCATGTCTGTCATCATGCTGCGCATCATAGCGTTGTGGGTCTCGGCGCCCTCGCGGACAGTGGTCGAAAATTCATCCCACGCCGCTTTTTGATCGTCTGTGATCTTGAGCTCGGTTTTCAGGAACGCCAGGCGTCCATCGATGCGCTCGAGCATGCCTTCGCGCCATTGCTGACCCATCATGGATCCGTGTCCGTAACCACCACCCATCATGTGGCCGGAACCCCAACCGCGCCACCAGCCGCCACCTTCATTGTGGGCCAGAACAGGGACGCTCAGTACGGCGACCAGTGCGCCTGCTACAGCGAGTTTGGTAAAGCGTAAATTCGACATATTAGCCTCCAGCTTGCGATCTGCGATAATGCCAAGGGCGGTTCAGTAAAATCATAAACCGCTCTAGATGGTTGTCGCGGGCATAAAGCATCGGCAACGCCCACGAAGCCTTGATCTGGGTCAACCGTCGTTTATCTTTGTTGCGCGCAACAAACGGATGAAGGCTCTGCGGGATGTTGAACAAAGTCAGGTCGCTGTTATTGCAGGTTCAGTTCATTGTCTGCCTGCTGGCCTGGTTCGGGGGCAGTGCGCACGCGGTCGAACCGGACGCCCTCTGGGCGGCGGTGCGCGACCGGTCCGCCTTCATCATGATGCGGCATACGCTGGCGCCGGGCACAGGCGATCCGGACGGGTTCGATGTCAATGAGTGTTCGACGCAACGTAATCTTTCAGACGATGGCCGCCGGCAGGCCGTTCAAGCGGGTGCGTGGTTGCGCAAGAACGGGATTGAGCGGGCGGCGGTGTTTTCAAGCGCCTGGTGCCGGTGCCTGGATACTGCCAGACTGTTGGATGTCGGTCCGGTCGAACTGCTGGCGCCGCTCAATTCATTTTTCGGCAATCGCGAACAGCGTGAACCACAGATGGCGGCGTTGCGGGACTGGCTGGCGGGCTATACATTGGAAATGCCGCTGATCCTGGTCACCCATCAGGTAAATATCACGGCGCTGACTGGGGCCTTCGCGAGATCAGGCGACATGTTGGTGGTACGACGTGGCCCGGACGGGACGTTTGCCGTGCTTGGCAAGCTTTAGATCAGTCTTCCTGTAGATACATTCTGACCCGGTCGCGGAAGCTGGGACTCCGCATAGCCTGTTTCATCAGGTCGGGCGATGCGATGCGCTTGAGATCAGAAGGAGGGGTGCCGTCGCGCAATGCCTTGAGTGCAGTGTGAATGGCTTCAACGGCGGCAGCGAATGGCTGGTGGCCCTGCAGGGCAAGACGGACCTTGCGGCTGGCAAGATAGTCGCGGTCCATCATGTCCGGGCCGATGCCTCCAACGATGAGGGGCAGGTCCGTCGCATCGGCGATGACATCGAGATCGGCCCGGATGCGCACTCCAACGGCAAACAACGCATCGGCGCCGGCGGCTTGATAGGCCTTGAGGCGCCGGGCCGCATCTGCGGCATCGGTGATGGCAGCAGCGCTGGTGCGCCCGACAATTACCAGATCATCGTCCTGGCGCGCGTCGAGGGCCGCCTTGACCTTGCCCGTGCCTTCTTCAATCGAAACCAATTCGACCTTGTCCGGTGAACCAAACTGCATCGGCAACAATGTGTCCTCGATCGACAGGCCGGCGACACCGGCATTCTCGAGCTCCTCGACCGTGCGCATGACATTGAGGGCATTGCCGTAGCCATGATCGGCATCGCACATAAGGGCAAGGTTGGAGGCCCGGCAGATGCGCCGTGCCTGGTCGGCAAACTCGGTTAGCGTCAAGAGAATGGCATCCGGGGCGCCGAGCACGGTCAACGAGGCAATGGAACCGGCGAACATGCCGACCTCAAATCCGAGATCCTCGGCGATGCGGGCAGATACCGGATCGAATACCGATCCGGGATGAACGCAGGCGCTGCCGTTCAGGACATCCCGGAAGCGTTTACGTGCCGTGTTGGCGGTGATCATCAGGCATCCGCCGTCAGGCCGGCGGCCTCGACGCCGGCAATCGCACAGATTTCGTCGTTGTCGGAGGTATCGCCGGTAACGCCGACGGCGCCGATGATGCCAGTATCATCGCGGATGAGGACACCGCCGGGAACCGGGACCAGAGAGCCGCCGGCGAGGCCGTTCATGGCCTGGATGAAAAACGGCTGCTCCTGGGCACGGTTGAAGATGGCGCGCGAGCCTATACCGAGGGCAAGGGCGCCATTGGCTTTACCCTCGGCGATGTCCGGGCGCAGCGTGCTGGTGCCGTCTTCGCGGGCCATTGCCTTCAGGTGGCCGCCGGCATCGAGCACGGCAACGGTCAGCGGTTTGATGCCGAGTTCGTGGCCCTTGGCGAGGGCCACATCGATGATCTTTTGTGCGGTTTCGAGCGAAAGGGTCACGAAGCTGTTCCTTCTGGTTTGTTCTGAATGGCCGCACCCTTGTCCAGAAGCGCGGCAATCTCTATTTCATCAAAGCCGGCCTGATGCAGAACTTCGGTGGTATGCTCGCCGAGCAACGGCGCTGCCCGGTGTATACCGCCGGGCGTTTGTGAGAACTTCACCGGTAGGCCAATGGTGTTTACCTCACCTGCAACCGGATGCTCAACCAGCGGTACCATATCACGGGCGATGGTCTGCGGATCAGCGTGCATCTCGGCGACCGAGAGCACCGGACCGGCGGGCAGGCCGCCATCGTCAAACAGTTTCAGCCAGTCCGCCGTCGAGCGCGCCGGCATGATCTTGTTCAACTCGGCCTCAAGGTCGAGACGGTTGGTGATGCGGGCCTTGTTGTCGGCAAAGCGCGGGTCCCGGCCGAGATGTTCTGCGCCGGCAATGACAATGAGCTTTTCCCAGTTGGCCTGGTTGGCCGCGCCGACGTTGATCCAGCCGTCCGATGTGCGGAACGCCTGGTAAGGGGCATTGAGCGGATGGGCCGAACCCATCGGCCCCGGCGGGGTGCCGGTCGCGAAAGCGATGGCCGATTGCCAGTAGGTCTGGGTAATGGCGGCCTCGAACAGGGACGTGTCGACTTTCTGGCCCTGGCCGGTTTTGAGTTTGTGCGCATAGGCGGCTGCGATACCCATGGCACCGATGATGCCGGCGGTGATATCGGAGACCGGCGCGCCGACCTTGACCGGCGGGCGGCCGGGGCCCTCGCCGGTTATCGACATCAGGCCCGACATGCCCTGGGCAATGAGATCGAAGCCGCCACGCTCAGCGTAAGGGCCGGTGCGGCCGAAGCCGGAGATCTCGGCGTAGATGAGACCGGGGTTGTCTTTTTTGAGGGTTTCGTAGCCGAGGCCGAATTTTTCCATCGCGCCTTTGCGGTAGTTCTCGATGACGACATCGGCTGAAGCGATCAGCCGGCGCAGGGTGTCGATGCCTTCAGGCGTTTTCAGGTTGAGGACGATGCCGCGCTTGTTGCGGTTCATCATCATGTAAGCGGCGCTCTCGCCATTGATGTCGGGGGGCAGGAAGCGGCGGGTATCGTCGCCTTGCGGCTTTTCGACCTTAACGACATCGGCGCCCATGTCGGCCAGCATCAGGCCGCAGACCGGGCCGGCCATGATGTGGGCCAGTTCGATGACGCGGCAGCCAGCGAGAGGACCAGACATCTTACTTGCCCTGCCATTCAGGTTTGCGCTTGCCGAGGAAAGCCTCGATGCCTTCCTTAAAATCGGCGCTCATGTAACATTCAACGATGAGGTCACTGGCATCGGCGTGCGGGCCATCGGTGCGCAGGCGGCGCAGTGCCTCCTTGGTGGCGCGCATGGTGAGCGGGGCATGGCCGGCCATCTGCCCGGCGAGTTCGGCCGCACGGTTGTGCACGGCGTCCGGATCAGGAAGAACTTGCGATACCAGGCCGACACTGAAGGCTTCGGGTGCCTCGATCAGCCTTGCGGTGAGAATGATCTCGCGGACCCGACCGGGACCAAGCAGTGCCGACATCCGGTTGAGGTTACCGATTGACAGGCAATTGCCGAGCGTGCGGGCAATCGGGAAGCCGAACTTGAGACGCCCATCGCAGATGCGGATATCGCAGGCTGCTGCAATGGCCGCGCCGCCGCCGGTGCATGCGCCGGTGATGGCGGCAATCGTCGGGACCGGGCATTGCTCGATGTCGCGCAGGACCTGATCCATGGTCGACTCGTACTCAAGCGCTTGCTGCGGCTCAGAGAAATCACGAAACTGCGCCATGTCAGTGCCGGCCGCAAAGGCCTTGCCACCGGCGCCGGTTACGATCAGGGCTTTTACATCACTGTCGAGCTTTATCTCGCGGCAAATGCGGGCAAGTTCCTGATACATGCCGAAGGTCAGCGCATTGCGCGCCTCCGGACGGTTGAGGGTGGCGTAGGCCGTCGAGCCTTGGACCTCGTAATGCAGTTCATCCATTTAGGGCCTACCGGTAGAAATATTCGACCAGGAACATCGGAATTGATGGCACATAGGTGCAGATCAACAAAACGGTCAAGAGCACCATGACGAAATAGACATTGATCTTGGAGACATCCCAGATGTTGGCGCGGGCAACAGCGCAAGAGGTGATTAGCACGCTGGCGACCGGCGGGGTCTGTTGGCCGATGGCCAGATTGAGCGTCACGACGAGGCCGAAGTGGACAGGATCGATGTTGGCGGCAATGATCAAGGGAATGACGATTGGCACGACGAGGATGATGGCGGCGGCCGAGTGCAGAAAGAAGCCGATCACCAGGAAGAAAAAGTTGAGAATCAGCAAGATCTGCCACTTGTTGGTGGTGATCTCGAGGATGCCGGCGGCGAGTTGTTGGGGCATCTGGGCGCGGGTCAGGAAGCCGCCCATCAGGACCGAGGCGGCGACCAAAAGCATGACGACGGCCGTTTGCATCCCGCCATCGAGCATGGCGCGTTTGAGATGTTTGAGGTCAATCTGGCGGTACCACAAGCCGACGACAAAGGCAGCGATGACGGCAAGGCCCGCCGCCTCGGTGGCGGTGACGAAACCACCAAAGATGCCGCCAAGGATAATGACCGGCAGCGAGAAGGCCGGCAGGGCCTCCATGAAGGTTTTGCGGACCCGGACAAGGTTGAACGCTTCTTCGACAGGCAGGTCATATTTGCGGGCAAACATGTAGGCAACGAACATCAGGCCGGCGGCGCCCATCAGGCCCGGCACGACACCGGCGACGAACAATTGCTCGACCGACGTGTTTGCCGAGGTTGCATAAAGAATCATCGGGATCGAGGGCGGGATGATGATTGCCAGCGATGCCGAAGAAGAGGTGACCGCAGCAGACAGCGGACCGCTGTAGCCGCGTTTCTTCATCTGCGGAATCAGAATCGACCCGAGGGCGGCGACATCGGCCACGGCCGAGCCGGAGATTTCGGCAAAGAACAGCGACACGCCGATGTTGACCATGGCGAGGCCGCCGCGGACGAATCCGATCAGGGCGGAGACGAAATTAATCAGCCGGTCGGTGATGCCGCCGGCATTCATGATGGCGCCGGCGAGCACGAACATCGGGATTGCGATGAGGGCGAATTTCGTCGAGCCGTCGTACATGTCCAGCGCCACGGTGACCAGACTGTCCATGCCTTCGGTGGCGAGCAGGCCGATGATAGCGGACACGGCGAGCGCCACGGCGATCGGCACGTTGAGGCAGATCATGACTACGAGCGCGATGAAGATGAGCAGGATCAGCATTGGTTACTGGGCTCCAGCTTTCTTCATTTCGGCCTCGACTTCATCCTCGATCTCGGCGTGTTCGAGCGACCGGCCGGCTGCGGTCATGCGCCAGTAGCCGGGCAGGCTGAGGAGCTCGCAGAGAATGAACAGGGCGCCACCGATGGGAATCACAGACTGGGTGAGCTGAACCGGGACCCAGGTGAGCGAGACGAGCATCTCACCCTCGAGCACGCGCAACACCTGCCAGCCGGTGTAGGTAAGGACGGCAAAGAAGCCGAGAACGATGACTTCTGCCGCGGCGACGGCGGCCATGCGGGCCGGCATCGGGATCGATAACAAGACGCTGTCGAGGCCGATATGGCGGCGTTTCAATGCGGCCAGCGCGGTGCCGTAGTAAGTGATCCACGACAGCTGGATAGCCGCAACTTCGTCATACCAGGATAGTGAGTCGCCAGCGAGCCGAAACAGGACCGCGACGATAACGACGATGGTGAGCGAGATCATGAGAATGATCACGACCCATTCGAGCGTCCATTCGATGAGGCGGCTTAGGCGCGCCGGCATGGCGGGAAATCCATTGAATGCATCAGATAAGCAGCCGGAGGAGGCAGGCTCCCCCGGCCGTTATGGTTGGTTTCAAGAACCGCTGGCGAGGCTTTGAACCTTCTTGATCAAATCCGCACCACCTTCAACCGAGTTTGCGAACTCGTCATAGATCGGCTTGGACGCAGCTATGAACGCGGCATTGTCGGCGTTGTTGACGGCAACACCGGCGCTCTTGATCACGTCGAGAAGCTCAACTTCGAGCTTTGCGGCTTGCTCGTAGACGAAATCCTGGGTGTCGGCACCGCATTTTTCCAGTGCTGCGCGAACGTCGTCAGGCAGCTTGGCGTAATGCGTCTCTGATACCAGAACATAGGCCGGCGTATAGACGTGGCCGGTGATTGACAGATATTTCTGCACTTCCTGGAACTTGGCCGATGCGATCTGCGCATAGGGGTTCTCCTGACCGTCGATGACGCTGGTCTGAAGTGCGGTAAACACTTCGGAGAATGCCATCGGGGTCGGGTTTGCGCCGTACA
Source organism: Hyphomicrobiales bacterium (assembly GCA_013002595.1). Classification (GTDB taxonomy): domain Bacteria; phylum Pseudomonadota; class Alphaproteobacteria; order Rhizobiales; family Aestuariivirgaceae; genus JABDJG01. Next base: position 13,092 of record JABDJG010000225.1, read on the forward strand.
GTTTGAACATCTTCACACGCCATGCGCCCTTGGGGGTGCGCAGTTTGATGCCGGCAAGGTCTTCGGGTTTGTTTATCGGGCGGGTGTTGTTGGTGATGTGGCGAAAACCGTTCTCGAACAGGCCGATGATGCGGTAGCCCTTGGCTTTCACGGCGGCCTGGAAGGTGTCCATCAACTCAGCCTGGACCCGGCGCATGTGATCACGGTCCTTGATGATGTAGGGCATCTCGAAGACGCCGAACTCATCGGCAACCGAGGACATCACGGACGACGGCAGCGAGAAATGGATCTGGCCGAGTTTCAGTTTCTGCAGCAGTTCTTTGTCTTTGCCAAGCTGCGATGAGCCAAAGGTCTGGACTTCGGCTTTATCTCCAAGCGCCTCATTTGCACATTTGGCAAAGGCATTGACGCTCGTCTCGAACAACGAGCCCGGTTTGCCGACGTGGCCAAACTTCAGGGTGAGTTCGGCAGCCTGTGCAGATGCTGTGAGCAGTACCGCGCTGGCCGCGCCTAACAATAATGATTTCAGTTTCATGGATCTTTCTCCCTTTGTTTAATTGTTCATCGCCTTGTTATTCCGCCGTTTTTGCTGTGGCGGTATCCTTGAGTTGGTTCATGGCAGCCTGCGCGCCGCCTGCGCGATATGGAACGCCGGCAAGATCAAGACCCATCTCGACGCCGGACAAGGCTGCCATCAAGGTCAGGTCGTTGAAGTCGCCAAGATGACCGATGCGGAAGACCTTGTCAGCAATTTTTGACAGGCCGTTGCCGAGTGACAGGTCGAAATGCGCAAGTGTTTTCGCCCGGAAGGCATCGGCGCTGTGGCCGTCCGGCATCATGACGGCGGTCAGGACGCCGCTTTCATGGCCCTGGCGGTTGCACAGGACTTCAAGGTCCCAGGCGCGCACCGCGGTGCGGGTTGCCTCGCCGTGGCGGGTGTGGCGGGCAAAGACATTTTCGAGGCCTTCCTCGTTGAGCATGTCGATGGCCTCGTTGAGGCCGTACAGCATGTTGGTGGCCGGGGTGTAGGGGAAATAGCCGTTCTTGTTGGGGCCGACCATGGCATCCCAAGACCAGTAAGATATTGAAGTTGTTGCCTTTTTGCTGGCAGCCATGGCTTTTTCGCTGACCGCGTTGAAGGACAGGCCGGGGGGCAGCATGAGGCCTTTTTGCGAGCCGCCGACGGTGATGTCGACGCCCCAGTCGTCATGGCGGTAGTCGATCGAGGCGAGGCTGGAGATGGTGTCGACCATGAACAGGGCCGGGTGGCCGGCGGCATCGATGGCCCGGCGGATGGCCGAAACCGGGCTCACCGAGCCGGTCGATGTCTCGTTGTGGACAACGCATACCGCCTTGATATCGTTGGCTTTATCGGCGCGCAGGCGCTCCTCGATGCGGTCGGGATCGGCACCGGCCCGCCAATCGCTTTCGATCAGTTCGGGCTGAAGGCCGACGCGTTCGGCAAGCTCGCACCACAGGGTGGCGAAATGGCCGGTCTCGTACATCAGGACCTTGTCGCCGGGCGACAGGGCGTTGACCAGGGCGGCCTCCCAGGCGCCGGTGCCCGAAGCCGGGTAGATGAAGACGTAACTGTCTGTTTTAAATATGGTTTTCATGCCATCGAGGGCCCGCTTGCCGACCGCGGCGAAGGCCGGGCCGCGGTGGTCGATGGTCGGCATGTCGATGGCGCGCAGGATGCGGTCCGGCACGGTGCTGGGGCCGGGAATCTGCAGAAAATGGCGGCCGGCAGTGCGCATCAGTCAACTCTCGGTTAATGGATCTCGGGCAATGGGCAATTGCGCAAATTGAATTATGAATTCATAATTACGTCAAGCGATTTTAAGGGAGTTTTTCGAATGGTGGTGGTGGCCAGTCCGGCCCTTGAACGCAGGCTCAGGCGCGAAGTCGCCGGCGAAGTCATGTTCGATGGCTATGCCCGCGGCCGCTACGCGACCGATGCATCGATCTACCAGATGATGCCGGTCGGCGTGGTGGTGCCGCGCAGCCTCGAGGACGTCAAGGCGGCGATCGCCGCGGCGCGCGATGAAGGCGTTGCGGTGCTGGCGCGCGGCGGCGGCACCTCGCAGTGCGGCCAGACGGTCAACGAGGCGCTTGTCATCGACACCTCCAAACACCTCAACCGGATCCTTGAACTGGACACCGCGAACCGGCGCTGCGTGGTCGAGCCGGGGATCGTGCTCGATGAGCTCAACCGGGCGCTCAAGCCGTACGGCCTGTGGTTCCCGGTCGATGTCTCAACCGCGTCGCGGGCAACCATCGGCGGCATGGCCGGCAACAACTCGTGCGGCGGCCGCTCGATCCGCTACGGCACCATGCGCGACAACGTTACCTCGATCGAGGCCGTCATGGCGGACGGCACGCAGGCGCATTTCGGGCCGGTCGATCATGTCCGCGCGCCGCTGCTGGCGACCGACATGCTGGAGCTCGGCGAACGCTATGCGGGTGAGATCGCCGAGCGCTTCCCGAAGGTGCTCCGGCGGGTCGGCGGCTACAATATCGATGCCCTGGTGCGCTCGAACAGCGAGATCAACCTCGCCCACCTGCTGGTCGGCTCGGAAGGCACGCTGGCCTATTCGGCGGCGATCGAGCTCAAGCTGTCGCCGCTGCCGGAGCGCAAGGTGATGGGCGTGTGCCACTTCCCGACATTCTACCAGGCGATGGATGCGGCCCAGCACCTGGTGACGCTCAAGCCCCAGGCGGTCGAACTGGTCGATGCAACGATGATCGCGCTGGCCCGCGAGATCGAGATGTTCCGCCCGACCGTCGAGGCCTATGTGCGCGGCGAACCCGATGCCTTGCTGCTGGTCGAATTCGCCGAGGATGACGACGCCGCCAACAAGGCAAAGCTGGCCCAGCTCGATGAGATGATGGGCGATCTCGGGTTTTCATGGCGCGGCAGCGGCAGGGCCTCAGGCGGCGTTGTCCATGTCAAGGACAATGCCGGGCAGGCCGCCCTTGCCGAGATGCGCAAGTCGGGCCTCAACATCATGATGTCGATGAAGACGGACGGCAAGCCGGTCTCGTTCATCGAGGACTGCGCGGTCGATTTGCCCGACCTTGCCGACTACACCGCCGGCATCACCGAGATCTTCACCCGGCACGGCACCCGCGGCACCTGGTACGCGC
>JABDJG010000229.1 GCA_013002595.1 Hyphomicrobiales bacterium
GTCCAGAAATTCGAGAAAACCGTCCCGATCGTCACTGACCACTTCGATCAACAGATCGAACCGCCCCGACACCCACAAGATGTAGACGACATCCGGCAGGCTCGACATCCGCTCTGCAACGGCTTGAGGCGTCGAGCCCGGCGCCACCTTGATGCCCAGCATGGCATCGGTCTTGTACTCGACAGCCACAGGGTCGGCGATCGCGACAATGCGCAGCATGCCGGCCTGTTTCATGCTGTTGACCCGGTTGCGGATCGTGCCTTCGGACACCTTCAAGGCCTGGGCGATCTCGGCAAACGCCATCCGGCCATCGTGCTGCAACATGGCGATGATCGACCGGTTGAGGTGGTCATGTGGTGATGATGTATCGACCAGGCGCGCCGGCCGTTCGCTCAGCTTGCGCTCATCGATACCCGTGATCGGTTTGGCCGTGCGCCCCACGCTCATGTCTCAGTCACCAAAGTTTATTTTTATTATCTACGGAATTCGTAGAGATAATAATTCTAACTGCGTAATTCGCAACAATTTACGCTTGACCTGCGGATAAATCAATCATTGAATCACCCATCTATTGAAAATGCAATCACGCGCCAAGGAAACATCCGATGACATACGCTGGATACAGCCAGGCACTCGAGCCACCTGGTTATGATGAAGAACTGGCCAAGGTCGGACCGGGCACACCGTGCGGCGAGTTCTTTCGGCGCTACTGGCATCCGGTCGCGATTGTGGCCGATGTCGGCGAACTGCCCTCAGCGGTCCGCATCCTTGGCGAGGATCTTGTGCTGTTCCGCACGTCCGGCGGTGAATTCGGCCTCGTTCACAAGCAGTGCCCGCACCGGCGCGCATCGCTCGAGTTCGGCAAGTGCGAGGCACGCGGCATCCGCTGCTGCTATCACGGCTGGCTGTTTGCGCCGGACGGTGAGATCCTCGAGACACCCGGCGAAGCCGGTGATGCCGAACCTGCCATCGAAGTGCGCAAGCGGACTCGTCTGGGCGCCTACCCGGTGCGTGAGTATGGTGGTCTGGTGTTTGCCTACCTTGGCCCGCCGGGCGAACAACCGCCATTCTCCGAGTTTGACGCCAGCTACGTGCCCGGCATCACCATGCGCAATTACCGGATCAACTACAGCTGCAACTGGCTGCAGGTGCTCGATGCCATCATGGACCCGATCCATACCTCTTTTCTGCACAGCCAGAACGCCGGCGCCCAGTTCTCCGAAGGCATGGCCGAGATTGGCGAGCTGGAAATTTTTGAACGCGGCCTGCAGTTTGTCGGCTCCAACACCCGCCGCGTCGATGATTATGTCTGGGTCCGGGTCAACGAGTTGATTCTGCCCAACTTCACACAGGCCGGCGCCGCGTTTCAGGCAGACGGCACCCGCTCGCACTATTTCGGCCGCTCATCATTCACCCGCTGGGTCGTTCCCGTGGACGACAGCCACTGTGTCGCGCTTGCCTGGGCAAATTTCGGCGATCGCGGCGATCCGATCGAATACAACACCCAGGAAGGGTGCGAAATGATCGAGCAGGGCGAGATCGTCGACCGCCCCTGGGAGGAACGCCAGCGCCGCCCGGCCGATGCCGAGGCGGTCGAGGGCATGGGGCCAATCAGCGCCCACAAGGGCGAGAACCTGATGCCGACCGACCGCGGCGTATCGCTCTACCGCCGCCGAATCCGCCGCCTTGTGCGCGATCTCCAGGACGGCAAGCCGGTGCCGCGCCAGCAGCAGATCGACGGCCAGCCGGTCCGCACCTATGGCCAGGACAGCGTCATGAAGATGCCGGCCAAACCGGGCATTGACGATCGCCGGTTCTTGAAGCAGCTCGGCCGCGATGTCATGAACATGCAGTTCGAGGCCGAACCCAAGCCGCTCGATGAACGCGACGCAACCATTATCGAAGCCCTCAAGCAGATTGAAGCAAGCGCCCAATGACCGCCAAGACCAGGATACACGTCAAAAACAACCGCTGGGCCGAAGGCTCGTTTCCCAACACGCCCGAAGGTGAAGCGGTTTTTACCATCACCCAGGAGCGCTTTGACGACATACTTGCCCGTTTTCCGGCACTCAAGGACAGGCTTGACGTCGTCATTGACTGGGACGAGGACAACTTCAAGACCTCGATGGCCGAAGCCGACGTGCTGCTGACCTGGGACCTGCCGATGGACGGCCTGGCCGACGTGGCGCCCAATCTCAGGTGGATCCACTGTATCGGCG
>JABDJG010000134.1 GCA_013002595.1 Hyphomicrobiales bacterium
GCCAAACCGGACCCGGCGCCATTGCGCGAGGCGGTGCAAAGATCGGGCGGCACGATGGAGCGAGCCATCATGATCGGCGACAGCGAGACCGATATCAAGACCGCAAAGGCAGCCGCCGTGCCCGCCATCGGCGTCAGCTTCGGGTACACCGACCAGCATGTCTCGACGTTCGAGCCGGAGCATGTCATCGACCATTACGATGAGGCCTGGGCGATCCTTGAGACGCAATACGACATACCGCTCAGCGGAGCGTGAAACCTGCTTGCCAGCAGACCGTAATGTGTAATACCAACGGGCCATCCAACGACGGGCGATTAGCTCAGCGGTAGAGCATTCCGTTCACATCGGAAAGGTCGCTGGTTCAATCCCAGCATCGCCCACCATGCCTTATGTTTTGCGTTGTGCTGAGCAATCGGGCACAACCGCATTTCATCAGACAGGCGGACCAGCGGTTGGGGGAGTCGACCTGCAGCGAAACGACAGTTGGAGAGGTCGTTGAAATTGATCTCAAGGAACGTCCGTTCCAGTATGAGCAGTGGCAAGTAGTGTTACGCGGGTAGGTTCGATCCCTAGAGCGCTTCACGTTTATACGGAATCATTTGACCGGGTATTCGCGTCTGCTGGCTAGTGTCCAGGCCATGCCGTGGTCTGGTTGACCACAAATGGACTATAACGACGTCCAGCGGGCGCGAAAACCCGGCCCTTCGGGTGGACCAAACCGGCCCTTCGGACGACGGCAGAGCATGCCTCCTATTTCTGTTCTCGATCTTGGCGGCCGTGCACAATATTCAGGGCTAACCTATTTCGTGGGCACGCCATTGCTGAGCGACAGGCTTCAGACTTTCCGCCTTTGAACCCGGAATGCGTTGGGCGGCTGTCCATAGGTGCGCCGGAACCAGCGGGCAAAATGGGCTGCGTCGGTGAAGCCGCATTCATAGGCAATTTGTGTTGCCGTTCGGCTGGTGTTGAGCAGCAGCCAATGAGCATGGGACAAGCGCATTTTGCGCCAGACCACCGTAGGGCTGTCGTGTGCCTGACGCGCGAATGCGCGATTGAGTTCGCGCAGGGACGATCCCAAACGCCGGGCAAGCTCTTGAATCTTGAACGGACGCGTGAAATTGCGTTCCATCAGTTCGACCGACTGTTCGACCCGCCAGTCGCCACAAACCGCCAAATGGTCATAGGGCCCGCGGGGCATGTGGTGCGTCGCACGATGCTTGTCGACCAAGAGTGATACAAGACCTTTTACAGCCCGCGCCTGGCCGCAATGGTCCTTGACGAGACTGGCCGCCAGATCGAGAGCCGTCGTGCCACCGGGGCAGGTAATAATGCCGCGGTCATTGACGTAGATCTGGTCGGTTACCGGGCGAACCTTTGGAAACATGGCCGCAAATTGCTGGCGATGTTCAAAGTGCACCGCGCAATCGTGATCATCGAGCAGACCGGCATTGGCGAGGATGAAACTTCCGGTACACAGGCCGGCTATAGAAATGTTCTTGCGACGGGCTGCATGTAAATAATCGTAAGTCTCCTCAGGCTGATCGAGACACCAGGGCAGAAGGCCGCCGACCATGACGACATAGTCAAATTCGGACGGGTCGGGGAATACAACCTGTGGCATGAGTTCAACCCCGCAACTTGCCTCTACCGGGGCGAGTTCGGGCGCAATGATTTTCCAGTGGCAATGAATCTGCCGGCTGCGGTCAGACTCATCAGCGGCATGCCTGAGACAGTCAATGAAACTGGCAAAGGCCAGGAGTGTGAACCTGGGAGATAAAATGAAACCGACCTTGATATCCGGCTCTAAGTTCGGCATCGGCGACGGTGGAGAATAGGCTTCCATCAAGTTGCTCATGACAGGCTTGGAGGTTCCAGTTGTTGGCCGAAATGTACTCTAAAAGTTCCACTCCGTTCAAGACTCCCTGCGAATTGTCTTGATACGATCCAATTAACAGCCGCGTTCCATCAATGACGGCCTGTTAACACGTGGAGGAAACATCATGTCAAAACTCAAATTTGGATCAGCCGTGCTGGGTGTTGCGATGTCGTTGCTGCTGGCATCGGGTTCACTGCAGCAGGCAGGCGCCGGTGGTCTTGAACTCATCGAAGAAGGCACGCTCAATGTGGCCTTTAATGGTGATATGCCCGGCACTGGATTTCAGGATGGAAAACTTGTTGGCCTGGATGGCGAACTCATGCAGATGGTCGCTGAAAAGATCGGACTGAAAGTGAAACCCAATTTGATGGAATGGGCAGCTGAGATCCAGTCGGTCAAGACGCGCCGGGTTGATATCATGCACGGAATGATGGGTTGGAATGACCAACGCATCAAGGTGATCAATATCTCCGATCCGATTTATTACGGCGGTGCCAACATCACCCAGAAAAAGTCGACTAACTGGAGCACGGTCAAGGACCTTGAGGGCAAAACCATTGCCACCATTCAAGGCTTCGGCTGGATCGACCAGCTGAAGGCCATCGAGGGTGCAACGCTGAAGCTGTACGATACCAGTGATGCTGCGATCCGTGATTTGCTTGCCGGCCGTATCGAGGCACTGTTTGCAGACCCGCCGCTGATTCAGTTCGCCATCTCAAAGAACCCTGACTGGGACATCCATGCAGTGCCGATCTCGCAAGGGTTCGACAAGAAGTACTCGCTGCTGACCGGCAAATACAACGTGGTCTTCGGGCTAAGTCAGGATGCACCAGAATTGCTGAAGGCGGTCAATGCGCAGATTGCTGAGATCTGGGCGAGATGTGCAAACCGCGAAGTGGCTAAGAAATACGGGCTGGGAGATGCTTCGTGGTTTGATCCCGGTGAGCTCAACCAACGCGCTGGCGTCGACCGTCCGGCGGACTGGAAACAGCCAACTTTGCCGGCCAACTGCAAATAAGCACCGAACGACCGGCTTGGTCTGTTCATATCACCGACAGGATGGGCGCCCATGAATGGCGCCCATCCTGATCAATCTTGGCAGAAAATCATACTGACCAACAATGGGAGGTCGGCTTGACCGGTCCGCTTCTTCAAGTTGAGGAATTGCACAAGAGCTTTGGCGACCTGGAGGTTCTCAAGGGCGTTGATATGACCCTGGATCGCGGCCACAAGACCGCAATCATCGGGCCCAGCGGGTGTGGCAAGTCGACGATGCTACGCTGTATCAACTACATGGAGAGACCGACACAGGGTCATATCCATCTCGATGGCGAGCTGTTCGGTGAGACGCAGTCGGATGGCGCTTACAAACCGATGAACGAGAAGGGACTCGCCCGCCAGCGGGCCCATGTCGGGATGGTATTTCAGGGTTTTTATCTCTGGCCGCATCTGTGCGCCCGCGACAACATCGGCATAGGTCCGATGAAAGTGCGCGGTATAAGCAAAGCACAAGCCAATGAACTGGCTGATGCGATGCTCGAAAAGGTGCATATGTCGCATAAGGCCAATGAGTTTCCAGAGCGTCTGTCGGGCGGTCAACAGCAGCGGGTTGCCATCGCACGGGCGCTGGCTCAACAACCCAAATTGATGCTGTTCGATGAGCCAACATCAGCACTTGATCCAGAACTTATTGGTGAAGTGTTGAACGTGATCCAGGAGCTGGCTGAAGAAGGCCGGTCCATGGTGCTCGTCACACACGAAATTCGATTTGCCCGCGAAGTCGCTGATCATGTCATCTTTTTGCATGATGGCGTGATCGTCGAAGAAGGCCCGCCCAAGCAGGTCATCGACAACCCGCAACATGAGCGGCTGAGGGCTTTCTTGCGGCAAATCGTCGAACATTAGGGCAAACGGACAGAGCACTCGGTGGACGCGTTTTTCACAAAATTGATGACCCTTGGCGGCCCGCTTCTGTTGGGCGCCGGTACTACTGTTGCAATCACCATCTCAGCATTGCTGGTTGCGGTCGTGCTTGGTCTGGCTCTTGCCCTCATCCGGCTGTTGAACATCCACCCACTAAACTGGCTGATCGCCACGTATGTGGAAATCTTCAGAAACACGCCGGTCCTTGCCCAGGTTTTCATCATCTACTTCAGCCTGCCGTATCTGGGGGTGAACATTAATCCGTTTCCTGCCGCGGTGATCGGCCTCGGACTTAATGGCGGGGCGATGCTGACAGAAGTGTTCCGGGCCGGTTTGAATGCAATCCATTTTGGTCAACGCGAAGCAGCGCTATCGGTCGGCATGACGCCGTGGATGAGTTTGCGCTACATCATTCTTCCCCAAACCTGGCGCATCACATTGCCGCCACTCGGCAATTATGCGATTGCCTTGTTGAAGGACACAGCGGTCGTTTCTGCCATTGCTGCGCCGGAGATCATGTTCTGGGCACGCAACCTGGTGACGTCGACGTTCGAGACGACCTTTGTCTATATCCTTGCCGCTCTGTTGTATTTCTGCCTGAGCTTTCCGCTCGCTCGCCTGGTAGATGGTTTTGAGCGCCGTCAGAGGGCCTGGCAATGATCGAGGACCTCAAAGGCTTCCTGTCGGTTTATGCTGAGAACTGGCACGACTGGGGACCGCAGATATACGAAGCCATCTGGGTCACAATACAGCTGACCATCGCATCGTTTTCGCTGGCTGTCGTTCTTGGCCTGCTGTTGGCGGTGGGAAAACTCAGCAACATCGGTTTAGTGCGTGGCTTTTGCACGGCCTATATCGAGATTGCCCGCGGTGTGCCGGCACTTGCGGTGCTGTTCCTTTTGTATTTCGGGTTGGTGCCGCTTGGCATCGTCTTTGATGCATTCACGGCAGGTGCGATCGGGCTTGGAATGAGCGCGGCAGGGTACATTGCCGAAGTTTTCCGCGCTGGCATTCAGGCTATCCACAAAGGCCAGCGCGAGGCCGCACTTGCCGTTGGCATGACGCCAATGATGACCTTTCGCCACATTATCCTGCCGCAAGCCATCCGCATCATTCTGCCGCCCATGCTCAATATGGTGATCCTGCTGTTAAAGGACACCTCGATCTGTTCGCTCATTTCAACCGATGAGCTGATGCTGCGCGCCAAGGATCTTGCGATGATGTCGTTCCTGCCGATGCACCTGTTCCTCCTGGCAGGGGCCATCTACTTCTGCCTGTCATGGCCACTCTCGCTGATAACCCGCAAGATCGAAAACTTGATGCAGCGTGGCCGGCGTCAGACATTCGGTGGCTAATGCTCAGGCCATGTGCTCAACACATCTCGTACTCGCCATAGAAAGATAACCGGTGAAGATCAGTAGCATTCAAGCCACCCCTCTGATGGTGCCTTACAAGCAACCTTATCACTGGTCTCAGGGTATCGTGCATGCTGCCTGTGTGGTGCTTGTCGAAGTCCAGACCAATGAAGGTGTTACCGGATATGGCGAATGTATTGGCACGCCTTCCGCACCGGCCATCGAAGCCCATCTCAGACTTGCAGAAGGCATGTGTCTCAACCGCAGTCCGTTCGAGAATGCACGGTTGATGAAAGAGGTCTATCATGCACTGTTCGAGTCTTTTGGTACCTGCAGTTCTCCACGCTATGCCGGGCAGCTGCTGGCGGGCCTTGAAATGGCTCTATGGGATGTGATGGGAAAAGCGAGTGGGCGAGCCGTACACGAGTTGCTTGGTGGTGCGGTACGTGATGAAATTCAGTATTTCGGTTTCCCGCAAGGCGAGACCGCACAAGAAGTTGCTGCATGGGCCAAGCAGCTGGCCGATGAGGGGTGCAGTGTCTTTTATGTGAAAGTTGGCCGTGGCGATGCGCTGGACCTTGAGGTGGTCGAACAAGTCCGCGCGGTCATCGGGCCGGACTGCCGTTTGCGGCTGGATCCTAATGAACACTGGGGCCGACTAACGGCTTCCCGGATGATCCCAAAGGTTGCGGAGTTTGACATCGAGTTCATTGAACAGCCGACCCACTGCGAGAGCATTAGCGCCCTGGCACAGGTCCGGCAGGCCAGCCCTGTTGCCATTGCTGCAGACCAAGCCGTGTTCACGCCAGCTGAGGTGTATGACGTGTGCCGCGAGAATGCGGCCGATCTGATTGTTCTCGGGCTTCATGAGACAGGCGGCATCACAAACTTCCGCAAAGCCGCGCATATCGCCGAGGCGGCAGGGATCAATATTTGTACGCATGGCCTCTATGAGACCGGCATCACCACCTGCGCCATGAACCAGGCGGCAGCGACTATCGTCAATCTTGATGATGGCAACCAGTACATGAACCACTTTCTCCAGTGGGATATCGTCAAACATCCTAATTTGGAGCTGAAAAATGGCAGGCTGCCCGTCCTGACGGGTCCAGGGCTCGGCTTCCAGCTTGATGACGATGCAGTCGAACGCGCCAAAGAATTGTACGTCAAATCTGTTCAGTGAAAGCCGAGTGGCGTTGCTTAATGAAGCTACTGCGCCCAATCATTTGCAGGCTCACTGAATGTTGCCTTGTGGCACATCCCGGACTGCCTGTCCTCTGCTCAAAGGTGTCCACTGCACGCCTGACAGCAAACCGTTGAGGGGCGGCCCGAACATCAAGGTTGCACTGTTGCCGGCTCGAAACCTTTTGGTGGGCCGGCTTTGGCGATGGCGCCGTGTGTGGGTTCACCATCAAGATGGCTTTTCATGACATCGCGCGCGGCCAGCAGCCGGTCCAGATCTATGCCGGTCCGCAAGCCCATTGCCTCGAACATGAAAACAAGATCTTCGGTCACGACGTTGCCAGTGGCCCCCGGTGCGAACGGGCAACCGCCCAGCCCGCCCAGGCAGCCATCGAATTGGCGAACGCCGGCTTCGAGCGCAGCAAAGGCATTGGCCAGCCCCAGCCCGCGCGTGTCGTGGAAATGCGCACCGACGATCAGTTCACCGGCGATCGCGCGGGCCTGGGTGAAGATCTCACCAACCTGTTTTGGATTTGCATAACCGACGGTGTCGGCAATGGAGATGCTGTCGGCACCGGTTGCAATATAGGTCTCAACCAGATGAAACACGGTCTTTGGATCGACCGGTCCGGATATCGTGCAGCCGAATGACGTCGCAATCGTGCCGTTGAGCATAACCCCGGCATAGGCGGGATCGGAACCTTTGAGCGCAACGATCTCTAAGAACTCTTCGATCGACTGTTCATGGGTCTTGCGGACATTGCTGAGATTGTGGGCTTCGGAAGCCGACATGACGAAGTCCAGCAGATCGACACCGGCCTCCAGGGCGTTCATGGCCCCTTTCAGGTTGGGTATCAGCGCCGATACCTTGAACCCGCCCATGGCCTTTGCGGCCCGGACCACCTCGGCGCTGTCGGCCAGTTGCGGAACCAGCTTTGGCGGCACGAATGATCCCGCCTGGATCATCGGAACACCGGCATCCTTGAGCGCGGCAATCCATTCGATCTTGGCCGTTGTCGGCATGATCACATTGGTTGCCTGCAACCCGTCGCGCGGGCCGACCTCATGGACAATAACGTCAATATCGGATGTCATCGGCATGTTTATCGCGATCCCTCAAAATTCACACAAAGCTTGATTTTTCCCTGAGATCGCCACCCTGCCACAGGTAGAAAATGACCAATGGCTCATCCGTCATGCGAAACCCGTGGGTCAGCATTGACGGGATATTGATGACATCGCCGGCAGTGCGTCTTTCAGGCCCTGCTCCTTCACCGAGGCGGAAATCTGCCGATCCCGCCAAAATCACATAAATCTCCTCTGCAGCATGCCGGTGGGCCGGATAGTTGACATTAGCCCCGAAGACACCGATGCCTGCCCGCACCCGCTCGCTGATAAACGGTCCACGCTTGCCGACAATCTCGGTATACCCATAATAAGTCAGCATGTCGTCGCCGACAGCCTTGTCGGCAGACGTGTAACTCTGCTCCCAGTAGCGCGATGCCCGCTCACGTACATAGTGGTCCATGAGCTCCTGTTCGCCAGTTGCCGGTTTGGTGAGCGCAAGCGCCTCGGCCAACAGGTCCGAAGCCGTCAGATGCACTGGCGCGATACCGGTCCAATCATGCCCCCAATTGGCGACCGCATCGCGAAAGCCGTCCAGCTTGCTGTCGGGATGTTTTGCAACATAAGCCAGCGTCGCATCCAACAGGCGTTGATCTGCAGCTCTGTCAACTTCAGCGCTCAATGATGTTATCCCCACAGGCCGCAGGTCATGTAGTGCGGCACGGTTCCCTCCAGATGCCGTGGCAATACCGGCCCTTCATGGATGCCAAACGCTATGCCGTCACCTGGCAATCGACAGTTTTGGCTGGGCGGCATCGACCTGATTTTGCTCGATGATCGCGAGATCTCCCAATATCTGGGCCAGATCGCCGGTCGCTTTCAGTCGCTTCATGATGTCGACCAGGGCGCTAGCCATCGGCATCGCCGGTTCACCGTCGGCCCAGATCAGACCGACTTCCTGAGAGACCACCGGCTCTTTCAGTTTCAACATGCGCGTACCGGAGTGCAACCCCGGCATCTTGGCGAAGTGGCCAGGAATGATCGTCACCAGCTGTGAAAATTGCACCTGGAACATCAGATGAAGAATGGATTCCGACTCAATACGCGGCTCCGGCACCGTGCCGACCTTCTCAAAGATCTGATCGACAAACTGGCGCTCGCGCATGGTCGGGCGCAACATTGCAAACGGCAATTCGGCTGCCTCGCGCCAGGTAATTTCGTCGCGGCCGGCGAACTCGTCGCTATCGGGCACGAGCAGATTGAGACGCTCAGAGAAAATCGGCAGTGTGTTGAACCGGCCGAGGTCTTCCTGATTGAGATAGGTCAGCCCGACATCGAGGGCAAATTTGCTGAGGCCCAGCTTGGTTTCTTCAATCCCGAGGAACCGGACATCGGCCTTTACGCCTGGATGGCGCTCGACAAAAAGCGAGATCAGTGACGGCAGCACCGGTGACATCGATGGCATCGCGCCGATCCGGATATAACCCTTTAGGTCGCCTTTGAGGGTATCGAGTTCATCTTTCATGCCATCGCAATGGGCGATGATACGGCGTGCCCATTTTGCAACCCGTTCTCCCTCACTGGTCAGGCCAAGGAAACGCTGGCCACGGCCGCGCAAAAATATGGCAACGCCCAGTTCAAGCTCAAGCTGCTTTATCCCGCTCGACAAACTCGGCTGGGTCACACAGCACCGATCTGCTGCCCGGCCGAAATGTTTCTCCTCTGCAACGGCGATCAGATATTTGAATTGCCTCAAGAACATCCCGCAACTCCTCCCACACTCGTGCAGCTTTTTTTTACTGAGCGTAAAGCGTATCAAATTTGTTATTTGATAGATAGTATGTATCAAAAGAATCGGAAATATGTGAAGGGAGCTATCCCTTCTTGGCAGGCTGACTCTTATGCAACACAAAACTGATCGTGAGAGCTCGTGCTGGCAGAGCTGATCCTGATTGCATGTCTCGGCCTGGTTGCCGGCCTTTCCATAGGCTGCATCGGTATCGGCGGGGTCATCGTCGTTCCGGCGCTGGTCTACATCGGCGGGCTGCCGATCGAGATTGCCATCGCCGCAGCAATGATGGGCTACATTCTGACCGGCCTGATCGGCACATTCGTGTTTGCTGGCAACAAATCGATCAACTGGCAGATGGCCGGCTGGCTGAGTGCAGCGGCGATGCCAGCGGCCATGTTCGGCGCCTGGTTGAGCAACAACATTCCGGGTGTCGCGCTGGAAACCATCATCGGCCTTTTGACGATGGTATCGGGTGTCAACACGTTGCTGTCGCGCGAGCACGATGGCGCGACGGCCGGCACCCTTGGCCGGGGCAAGCTCGTCTCTATCGGCGGGGCGACCGGAGTGCTGTCGGCGATCACCGGCACCGGTGGACCGCTCGTGCTGGTGCCGGTCATGTTGTGGCTACAGGTGCCGGTGCTCACCGCGATCGGCCTGTCGCAGGCCGTCCAGCTGCCCATTGCCACCCTTGCAACCATTGGTAATTTTACGTTCGGCTCTCCGGATCTCGCCATCGGGCTCATCCTGGGGGCCGGCCTTGCGATCGGCTCTTATGGCGGTGCGCAGCTGGCCCACAAACTGCCCCGTCAAGGTCTAAAAAAAATGGTCGCCAGCGTGCTGGTGATCATCGGATTGATCATCATCACGCGCGGGCTGGCCAACCTGTTGGGGCTGAGTTTTACATAGGTCAGGATCGATTTCGATTAACGCAGTCAATATCAAACGTGATCAATTTCAATATGTCAGAGGGCGATTCACGACTTAGATTGATTCAATCTTAAACGATCGCGCTCCAGCTGAACCGATAGATACGGGGAATATTCTAATAGGGAATTCGTATCCGTTTGTTATCATTAAAATTTGTTCCCCCCATTGCTGCATGATAGTCTTTTAGAAGTACTTTTAGTGCTGCAAGAACATCACAATGCATTCCCCACCCAAAGCTGAATTAGATGAGCCTGGGCGTGAACTCACGGGTGGCTTGTGCATGCAAAAATTTCGGGAGGACCAACATGGCAGATGCCAAACCAAGGCGTAAAGTAACGATCAAAACCCTGCAAAAGAGAATGCGGGACGGCGAAGCCATTACACAGCTTGCCGCATATGACTACCGTACCGCCGTCGTGGCAGACCGGCTGGGAATGGACATCCTGTGCGTCTCCGATACCGGCGGCATGATCCTGTTCGGCCATCAAAGCACCGTCTCGGTCAGTTTCGATGAAGTCATGATGATGGCAAAGGCAATCGACCGCGGCAGCCAGTACGGACTGCGCATGGTCGACATGCCTTATTGGAGTTTCCATGTGTCGCCAGAACAGGCGGTTGAAAACGCCGGCCGGTTCGTGCATGAGGCCAATGCGGAAGTGATGAAGTGCGAGGGCAACCAGTATCATGCCCGCAACATCGAAGCGATCGTGCGCGCCGGTATTCCGGTCCAGGGCCACATCGGCATCACGCCGATGCGCATGCCGCAGCTCGGCGGCTTCGTCGCCCAAGGCAAGACCGCCGACCGGGCCAAGGAAATGATCGATGACGCAATGTCGTTCGTCGATGCCGGCTGTTTCTCAATCCTGTGCGAAGTGACCACCCATGAGGTGTGCGAGTATCTTACCGAGAAGCTCGACATCCCTGTCATCAGTCTGGGTGCCGGCAACAAGGCGCACGGCGTGCACATCATTTCATCGGATCTGTTCCATCTGTGGGAAGAACATGTGCCGCGCCATTCGCGGATCTACACCGATCTCATCCCGATCATGGAAGACGTCATCACGCGCTATATGGCCGATGTGAAGAGCCGCGACTATCCAGGTCCAAAGGAAACCGTCTACATGGACGATGCCGAACTGGCCACCTTTGCCAAAGACATGAAGTGGGACAGCAAGCTTGAAGAGCTGGAGAACAAGAAGGCCGGCAAATAGATCGCCTGCCTGTTCCCCGCGATCAAGTAAGAATAAGCCCGGCCGGGTGATTGTTACCGGCCGGGCTTAGTTTTTGAGGGTTGGGCTTGTTGCCGGATCTTATTGGTAGTTGTGTACGTCCGGCCGGGGATCTGAGATGAAGCCATCCTTGTTCGGCATTTCCACCTTGGCTAGCGAGTTGGCGTCCATGACGTCGTCCTTGCCGATGATATTGCCCTTGTGAAGGATGTAGGCGGTTACCGCATAGATTTCGTCGTTGGTTAGGGAACCGGGCTCATGGAACGGCATTGCCCGTTTCACGTAGTCAAAAACCGTCGATGCATAGGGCCAGTAACTCTCAACCGTCTTTTTAGTCTTTTCGGTGCCGATTGAACCACGGCCGCCGATCAACGCAGCACCGCCGGTGCCCTTGACGCCTTGAAGGTCCTCACCGTGACAGGCGACACATTTTTCGCCGTAGACGGCTTCGCCGGCAGAAGCGCTTCCTGAACCAGCCGGCAGGCCGCGCCCATCAGGCATGGCATCGATGTCAACCGCGGCGATTTCTTCAGCCGTCGGCGTCGTGCCAAAATCGAAGACCTGGCTCTTCGCCGCAACACCGCTCACACACAAGAGTGCAACGGCAGCACCCAGCAGTTTTGCCCTTGAGTTGTTTCTATCAAATTCGAACATTGTCGTTTTCCTTCCCAGCCGGCGGTATCGCTTGGACGGACACCTGCCGGCTCATTAAAGATTGGCTGATCAGGTGTACTGGTTGGCGTTGGTGACGGTGCCGTCGGCGGCAATGCCCCAGGTCTGAATGCCGTTCCAGTGATAGATGTAGCCAAACTTGGGATGCCCATTGGGACCGCGCGCCTCATTGAGCTGGGCGTTGGTCGGCTGTGAATATCCGGTTTCATCGGTGCACCGGCTCTGGATCATCGCCGGATTGCCGTCCCACACCCACGGGAAACGGAAACGGGTATGGCAGATCGGCTCGATCGGACCTTGCAGGGAGGCAAGGCTCCAGGTCTTGCCGCCGTCAGTCGATACCTCGACCTTGGCGACACGGCCGCGGCCCGACCAGGCCAAACCGGAGATCTCGTAATACCCTGGGCCCGGCAGTTTCATCTCTCCGGACGGGAAGGTAATCACCGACTTGGCTTCCATAGTGAAGGAGAACTGGCGCGCCTTGCCGCCTTTCACCACGTCGGTGTATTTCGAAGTTTCCTCGCGGGTCATGAACGGCTTGTCGCTGATCTCCAGCCGGCGCAACCACTTGATGTGGGTGTTGCCTTCGAAGCCGGGCAGGAACAGGCGAAGCGGGTAGCCCTGTTCAGGCCGCAGTGCCTCACCATTTTGCGCATAGGCAACCATGGCATCGCCCCAGGCCTTGTCGAGCGGAACCGAACGGGTCATGACGGCCGCGTCAGCACCTTCGGCAAGGACCCACGCGGCGCCATCCTGGACGCCGACCTCGCGCAGCAACGTGGACAGGGCAACGCCGGTCCATTCAGATGTGCTGGTCAGACCATGGGTGCCCTGGACCGTTTTCAGGGTCGATTGCTTGACCTCGGTCAGGCCATTGCCGGAACACTCGATAAAGTGAAAGCGCGATACCGACGGGAACCGCATGATATCGGCCATCGTGTACTTCTTCGGCTTGCCAACCATGCCATGAATGATCAATGAGTGATTGGCCGGGTTGATGGTCGGGATGCCGCCGTGGTGGCGCTCGAAATGCAGCCCTGACGGGGTGATCACGCCGTGACCGCTTTCAAGCGGCGTCATGGTCCAGGAAGATTCCTTGGTGGCAGTCGGGAACCGCCAGCGCACTTCGTTTTCGAACTGCGAACGCGAGCCATAGCCGCCGTCATCATTGGTCAACCGGCCCTGCACCTTGGTCGGGTCGGCCGGTACGTCAAATTCCATAGCGCCTGGCGGTGCTGCAGCGTGGGCTGCAATGGGCGCGGCTGCTGCGGCGGCGGCTCCTGCCATGAAGCCGCGCCTGGTTGTGGATTTGCCCGGGAACATGCCATCCCGGCACTCGCAAACCTCCTCATCTGCCTGGTTTCCAGCAGCCTGACGCGCGCTCAGCATACGGCGCTCTCCGGCAATCAGAGCTTCAACCTGAGGGCGGATTTGTTCGTCATACTCATCGATGTCCGGATAATCCAGATCGTGGCCAGATCGCTTTGTCATTTTGGTTTCCTCCCGTTGCGATTGATCACTTTTGGCCATGGGCTATCGGCCGCAAGCCACTTGCAGTCACCGCCAAGTCGCCGTTGGCGGGTAAATCGGAAAAAGAAACTGTGTTGTCCCGGTCAGGGACTGATCCTACGGGCAGCGGGGAAACCGCACGCTGCCGCCTAATTCGACCGTTAATGGGAATTTAGACACAGGCCAAATCCACTGTCGATCCAATGCTGCCTATATTACCAATAGTGCCATCTAATATTTTGCGGCTATTCTGGAATAGGTGCCATTAACCCAAAGTCAGATTCGCAAACAAATCAAAGCCGCTAGCTGAATTTGTCGTAGCGGATATCGGCGGGCGGCAATTTACCTTCGGCGATAAGAACCCGCAAGGCCGCGTCCACCATGGGGGGCGGGCCGGCAACATAACCAACCATATTGTCGAATTTTCCGGTCATTGCCCGCGATGCGGCTTCATGAACAAAGCCGGTATCGAGCTTCAGATTGTCAAAATCAGGATGGGTCGCCAGTCCAGTATCTTCATCCGACAA
Organism: Hyphomicrobiales bacterium; assembly: GCA_013002595.1. Lineage (GTDB taxonomy): Bacteria > Pseudomonadota > Alphaproteobacteria > Rhizobiales > Aestuariivirgaceae > JABDJG01. The sequence goes on from JABDJG010000134.1 coordinate 14,058, forward strand.
GGCAACGGTCACGCTAAGATTGGGCCCGGCACACGTGACATACTCTGAAAGCTCGGCCATATAAAAACAATCCTTCAACGTGCGCACGCCAAAGAACACGTGACCCTTGTGATCGTTGAAATAGTTCTCCTGGCAGGCGCGTTCGATGATCGACATCATGCCGGCGATGCCCGAACCGCCGCCAATACAGATGATGTTTTTGGCTTCATCGGGATAAAACGTTGCCGCGCCGAGCGGGCCGAACACCTTGAGCGTGGCGCCGGCGACGTCGGTGTCGAACAGCCAGTCGGAGAAGGCGCCGCCGGCAGAGCGCTTGACGACGAAGGTCAGTCTGTCGGTCGCCTGTTGGAAATTGACCATCGAATAGGCCCGCGGGCCGGTCACGCCCGCGACCGCCAGGGTGACGAACTGGCCAGCATCGAAGCTCATAGGCTGATCGATCATCACATCAAACTGCATGACGTCGTGGGTCAGCTTGCGGCAGTTGGCGATCGCGCCGTTACAATGAGCGGGTACGTGGCCCCGGGGAAATGCGCCCAAGACATTCTGCGAGGCGACCCGGATCAGGGCATCAGACGACACCACCGTCTGGCACATCAAACAGTCGCCCTTTTCGCGCTTGAGACGGGCAGCACCAGGGGCCTCTTGCCAGCCCATCAGCGCATCGCCCTGCATCACCCGGCAGCGGCAGGTGCCGCACGTGCCGGTGGCGCATTCATAAGGCAGGGTTATGCCGTGACGCAGACCCGCGCTCAGGATCGTCTCACCAGGTGCGCAGTCATATTCGAATTGGCCGCTCTTGGTCTGGAGGGTGATTTTCATACGGCCATTCGTGCTTTTTACGAATTGAAAAAGTCGTCGTCGTCCATTTCGTCTTCTTCATCGAATTCGTAGATGTGCTCGCTCTTGATGAAGGCCAGAAGGTCATCGCCCTCCTGCTTGACGTCATAAAAGTGCATCAGCTTTTCTGTCTCGGTGCCTTCCATCTGGCAGGTCGCGAGATTCCATTGCCACAGATGCTTGGTGCAGGTCAGCACCTTGCCCTCGATGAGACCTGACTCCTCGAGCGGCTCTTCCATATGCGGGCAGATCGGCGGAAACACCCGGAAGCCGTCGCCATAGTTGGCCACAACGACGGGAATGCCGTCGACCTCGAATTTCTTCAGTGAGTTCAGCGCTACACTGTCGGCAGCACAAATTCGTCTCCAGCTCATCAGCAGGCGATCCTTGTTAATAATTACGCCGTGTTCAAAGCGGCCAGTGCGAACCCTTGTCGAGACGCCGGGTGTCCAGCGCCACCTTGCGTTCCAGGAAGATCGCCTTGCCGTCTTCGATTTTCATCTTGTCGATGTAGCGGCCGATAACGAACAGATGGCTCTCGCCCGCATCGATATGCGAATTGATGCCGTCGAGCAAATTCTGATAAATCGCCAGGGAACTCATCACGGTCAGCGTACCGTCATCATTCTCATCGATCGTATAGACCGTTGCATGACGCCGAAGCGGAGAATGATCCGTATTGTGCTTGTCCAGCATATCGGTCATCGATTGGAGATAATCCCGGTTGCCGGAGAAATAGATCATGTCCTTGTTGATCTCGGGGCTCCAGGCGGTGATTTCGTATTCGAAATCCGCATCGCACAAATTGAGCCAGTCGCTCCACTTTTCATCATCCAACAGGATGCAGCTGCGATAAACCGCGTCCCGAACCGATTCTCCTACTGCGACACCATTTGTGCCCATCAGACGTCCTCCATACTTCATCATGCCGACGCATACCGAAATATGCCCGGCGAGGGCAATCAATACCCGATTGCCCCAGCTATCCTTGCTGTAACCGTCTCGCCTCTACTCGGCAGCTTCTGCCGGCATATAAGGTTGCGAGGGATCGCTCGGCAACCGGTTCATCCACTTGCCCCACTCATCGTAGTAATGGCGCATGCCAACTTCATCATGAATGAGATTATTCTCGTGGCGACCGTGCAGGATACGGCGGTTTTCCGAACCTGGCAGCATGGCTGAACCTTGCCCGGCAACGCCGATCAGATCCTCATGCAGGTTGCGGCCGAACGGGCCCCAGATCGAGTTATGGTGATCGATACGGGTGCGGCGTTCCTCGGGCGTATCGCTTTTCAAGCCAAAGCCACGAAATTCGATCATCACCTTGTCGGGACCCAGCGGCGTGACGATGTCACAGCGCAACGCCGATCCGCGCAAGTTGAAGTTCATGCCCGGGAAAAGGTCGACCATGTACCACTGGTTTGGTGGCAGGCCGGGGAACGACAACTCGGCGCGCGACTCGAAACCTTCATACTCATCGTACTGCACCTCGAACGAGCCAACGTTGACGTGGCCGTGCTTGAAGGCAGTGTTTTCGCGGGCGAAGTAGGCATCGTTAAAGCCGGTCACCCGGTTATGATAGTGCATGAAGTCGTGATAGAATTCGCTGTTGGTGTCATGCCACAGCTTGTAGTTCGTGCCGATAACTGCCTTATGGTAGTGGAAAATTTCCAGAGGCTCAGCTTCCAACGGCTTGCGGATGCACTTGAAGGCATCGCCGCACCAGTCTTCCAGCGACATCACCTTGTCATCGAGCGAGACCCAGATAAAGCCGCCGAAATTCACTTCGCAGCGCAGACGGCGAAGGCCGGTATCTTCCTTGCACAGGCGGTCCTGATAGCCTTCCTTTTCACGCGAGATGTAAACGCAGTTGCCCTTCATGTCGTACTGCCAGCCGTGGAACATGCAGGTCATGCGTTTTGGGTTGCCGGACGGAGCGGCTTCTTCGAACGAACCGGATGGACGGCGTTCGATCATCATGCCGCGGTGCGGGCATACATTCAGGAACGCGCGAACAACATTGTCGGGCCCGCGGGCAACGACAACCGGCTCACGCGCAATCGTCGCGGTGCGGAAATCGTATGGATCGGGCAGTTCGGACTCGTGACAAATCGGAACCCAGACCTTCTTGAAGATGTCCTCCAGCTCCTGTTCGTAAATCTCCGGGTCCGAATAGATTCGGCTGTCGATCCATTCGCCGCCCTTCAATGGCGGATTGGCCTTCCATTGATTGTGATTCCTGGCTGGCATAGTCGTTTCCTCCTTGGCCGCTACCCGAAGCCCATTTAGAGCCGCATTCGGATAGCCAATTCGCTCTTACCACGAGCCGAAACTGGTCTAAACCCTTAATATAGATCAGACTCGCGGATTTTTCAGCATCAAACCAACAGGAACCCACTGCCAACTTGAAATTGAAATTTCTTATAAAACGATAGATGGGACCACACAAAACTCGAAATCACCAAGAAGATACCAAGGCAACTAGCCCGCTACGCCCGAAGTTGGCGCTACTTTAGGTGATGAAAGGTTTTATCGAATTGGAGATTTAATAGGTCCTCCCTATGAAGGCATTGGATCGAACGATTTTACAAACAGGCTGGCAAATTGTGCGATGTAATGGTGCCAGTTACCAGTTTCTCTAGGCGACAGGCATTGCCGTGCTGAAAATTCGGCAGGCATTGAAGGCGATCTGGTTCAGTGTCGGGAGGAATTCAACGAAGATTGAGCATGCAAAACCAAATTTCTCGGTAACTAGCCACTGAATAGAACGTGCCCTAGAATACGAAGGTGCGTTCAATTAGATGGTGCGGGAGAAAACCATCACCACTACGACCGGTGATTGTTCACGAGACCATAAAAACGGCTCTAGCAGCCCAGGGAGGAAACCAAATGAGATTGTTAAAGAAATTCGGATTAGGCATTTTGGCTGCAGCCAGCCTTGCTTTACCGATGTCGGCACAAGCCGAGGTGAATTTCGGCAAGGAAGGCGAAAAGGTCGATCTGGTGATTGGCTACCAGCCGTATTACACGGAATCCTGGTCCGGCGTCGTCAACAACGGCAAACAATTCTGGAAAAAATATCTGCCTGAAGGCTCTACCGCCGAATTCCAGATCGGTCTGCAGGGCTCGGTGATCGTGAACGCGATGACCGGCGAAAAACAGCATATCGGCTACATGGGCGATATGCCGGCGATCGCGTCGACATTCAAGAACATCAAGGCGCGTGGCGGCACGGACATTCGTATCGTCGCCGTTCTGGGCACATCCAAGCAGCAGTGCAATATCTTCCTGGTGCGCAACGATGCGCCCGAGTTTGCCAACGGCAGGGAAGCTGTCAAATGGATGGACGGCAAGCTGACGTCTGCACCGCACGGCGCGTGCACCGACCGGTTCGCTCGTCTGGCCTTTGAGAAAGCCGGCATCAAGCCTGCAAAATATCTCAACCAGAACATCGAAATCATTACCACCAACTTCCGCGCCAAAAAGCTTGATGCTGCGGCCATCTGGGAGCCGACTGCTTCCAAGATCGTTGCGGCAGGCCTTGCCCGCCGCGCTGCCAGCGGTGAGGACTTCGATGCGCTCGACGGTGGTTTCATGGTCATGTTGAACGACCTGATATCTCAACGTCCGGACGTGCACCGCGGCTGGCTTGAAGCTGAGCTTGATGCCCAGTTATTCCTGGCCGACTTTGCCAATGCGTCTGCTGTGGCTGAAATGGCTGAAGCACAGACTGAAAAAATCGACAAGAAGGTCTTGTGGTCATCGCTCTACGGCGAAACCGCCAAGAACCAGGGCGGCGGCGACGTGAAGGTACAGCTGGACTTCGTGGTTACCCCGCGCGTTCAGGGCCTGCTTGATGACGCTACGGCTTTCTTGTACAGCCTGCCCAAGAAGCCGGCAGCTGAAGCAAAGATCCGTGACGGCGGTGTCGTGGACGGCGTTGCCCAGGAAGTTCTGAAGGCCCGCGGCCTGACGAGCCCGGTCGGCATCGTCAAAGCCCGTCCGTCTTCAGAGTACAAATAATCACGCTTGGAATGTGAAGCCCGGCGGACATGCGGATTACTGCATGTCCGCCGGTTTTTGTAGACGTGACGGGATTACCCTTCGGTCGGCATCAGATCGAAGTATGCGGGCGGGGCATGACGGGTATTTTGGCATTTTCAGACAAATGCAGTAACCTTCGGTGGGGGCCGACAGTCACAATGACAATGGGATTAAGACCATGAGCGATCAGGCCATTACCGGTGGGCCCGGCGCACCGCGCATGAAGCGCCCAACCGGGCTCGGATTGACCTGGTACAACTTCAAGTCAGCAATCAAAACACCAATGCCGTATCTGACTTTTGTCGGTCTGGCATTGTGGATATTTATGTACTGGCTGTTGTGCGAAGGTCTTGAATTCTGGCGCTTCTCGAAGATCCCCGGGCCGGTAACCGTTTTGTCCGACTGGCTGTCGCGCAATCCGTTCCAGGGCATCTCGATCTTCATGCCGGAATATTACATCCACATCTGGTCAAGCTGCCGGCGCATCTTCATTGCCTTCGCAATTGCCACCGGCGTCGGCGTTCCACTTGGGCTGTTCATGGG
>JABDJG010000152.1 GCA_013002595.1 Hyphomicrobiales bacterium
GGTGCCAGGTGCATGGTGCGCCGACCATTGATCTTGATAGCGCGGTTGACCGTCGGGTGCGCCGTTTCATGGGTGATGGCGCGGCCTGGAACTGGGTTGCCATGCAGCAGGCGATATCCGACGCTGGTCTGGAAGACGATGAAGTGCGCAATGAGCGTACCGGCATCATTATGGGATCCGGTGGCCCCTCGACCCGCACGATCGTTGCCTCTGCGGATACGACCCGCGAGCGTGGCCCCAAGCGCGTCGGCCCGTTTGCGGTGCCGGCGTCAATGTCGAGCACCAATTCTGCCACGCTAGCTGTACCATTCGGCATCCGGGGCGTGAACTATTCGATATCGTCAGCCTGTGCCACGTCGACCCATTGCATCGGCAATGCTGCTGAAATGATCCAATGGGGCAAGCAGGACGTCATGTTTGCCGGTGGCGGCGAAGAACTCGACTGGACCTTGTCGGTCTTGTTCGATGCCATGGGCGCCATGTCGTCCGGCTACAATGACCGTCCAGGTATTTCGTCCCGGGCCTACGACAAGGAGCGTGACGGTTTTGTTATCGCCGGCGGTGCTGGCGTGCTGGTGCTGGAAGAACTTGAGCATGCCAAGGCGCGCGGTGCCAAGATCTACTGCGAGGTGGTTGGCTACGGTGCGACGTCCGACGGTCACGACATGGTTCAGCCAAGCGGTGAAGGCGCCGCCCGCTGCATGCGACTGGCCATGGATACGGTTGATGAGAAGATTGATTACATCAACCCCCACGCCACCTCCACGCCGATCGGTGATATCAAGGAAATCGAAGCTATTCGCGAGGTATTTGGCGATCACATCCCTGCAATCGCGGCGACGAAGTCACTTACCGGCCATTCGCTTGGCGCCGCTGGTGCGCAGGAAGCAATCTACTCGATCCTCATGATGAAGAATGGCTTTATTTGCGAAAGCGCAAACATAGAAGAGCTTGATCCGGCCTTTGCCGACATCCCGATTGCCCGCCAGCGCGTCGATGATGCCGACCTCAACGTCGTCATGTCGAACAGCTTCGGCTTTGGCGGCACCAACGGCTGTCTCGTATTCCAGCGCTACGCCGCTTGACCTCCCCAACGATTGGACATTGACATGAATGCCGATGCATCAGGCGCATTGATGAAGGGCCGCCGCGGCCTCGTCATGGGCGTTGCCAACGATCATTCCATCGCCTGGGGCATTGCCAGCCAACTGGCCGCCCAGGGCGCCGAACTGGCCTTTACCTATCAGGGCGCGGCCTTCGGCAAACGGGTAGAACCGCTCGCCCAATCGGTTGGCAGCTCACTGGTCCTGCCGTGCGATGTCGAGGACACAGCCACGGTCGACAAGGTTTTTGAACGACTCGGCAACGAGTGGGGCAAGATCGACTTCATTGTCCATGCCATCGCCTATTCCGACAAGGAAGAGCTCAAGGGCCGCTATGCCGATACGACCAGAGACAATTTCATTCGCACCTTGGTGATTTCGTGCTTTTCATTCACCGAACTGGTGCGCCGGGCTGCAGACCTTATGCCGGATGGCGGCTCTGCACTGACGCTGACCTATGGCGGCTCGACAAAAGTCATGCCCAACTACAATGTGATGGGCGTTGCCAAGGCGGCGCTTGAATCTTCGGTGCGCTATCTGGCGTCGGACTATGGTGGCAACGGTATTCGCGTGAATGCCATATCCGCCGGCCCGATGCGCACGCTCGCTGGCGCCGGCATTACCGGTGCGCGCGCCATGTATGCTTTCCAAAAACAGCATTCGCCTTTGCGCCGCACGGTCAGTCTGGAAGATGTCGGGGGTTCCGCGCTCTACCTGCTCTCACCCTTATCGAGCGGTGTCACCGGCGAGGTGCACTATGTTGATGCCGGTTACAACATCATCTCCACCCCGCGTCCCGAAGATCTCAACGGCGACTGAGCTCATCGCCCCTACCGATGCGCGCTCAAATCGGTAATTGTCGGATTGCGTCCACTTAGCGGATTATCCTCGCGCCAGTTCAGCTTGGCTGTATAGCTGCGCGCCGCCAGTGCGTCATACATCAGCAGGCTGCCGGCCAGGCTGTCACCGATGCCGGTGATCTCCTTGATGATCTCCATCGCCTGTATGCACCCGATGATGCCGGTGATCGCGCCGATAATGCCGACCTCCGAACAATTCGGCACTGAGCCTTCAGGCGGTGCTTCTTCGTGCAGGCAGCGGTAGCTTGGGTAGGGCGTTCCATCGGCCATCTTCTCGTGCGGTTTGAAGGTGGAAACCTGGCCGTCGAACTGCCCGACAGCGCCGGAGACCAGCGTCTTTCCAGCCAGGTAACACGCATCTGAAGACAAAAACCGCGTTGCGAAGTTATCGCAGCCATCCGACACAAGATCATAACGGCCAATGATATCCATCGCGTTGTCCGCTGTCAGGCGTTCCGGCCAGGTCTCGACGCTGACGTTCGGATTGATATCCTTGAGCATCGCAGCCGTACTGTCGGTTTTCAGCATGCCGACCCGCGGCGTTGTATGGATGACCTGTCGTTGCAGGTTCGACAGGCTGACAACATCATCATCGATGACACCGAGCGTTCCAACACCGGCAGCAGCCAGATAAAGCAGCACCGGTGCGCCAAGCCCGCCGGCCCCGATCACCAGCACTTTGGCATTCTTCAATCGCTGTTGGCCCTGCCCGCCCACTTCATGCAGCAGGATGTGCCGGGCATAGCGTTCCAGTTCTTCGTCAGTAAAGGCCATGCTCTAAATCCACTACTGGGTGCCTGAAGATCCAAATCCGCCGCTGCCTCGGGCGGTTGAATCCAAATCCGAAATCTCGTTGAGAGCGGCTTGAATCACAGGCGCAAAAATCATCTGGGCAATTCGTTCGCCGCGTTCAACCTTGAACGGCGCCGAGCCATGGTTGATCAGGATCACTTTGATTTCACCACGGTAGTCGGCATCGATGGTGCCTGGAGAATTGAGCACGGTCACACCATGGCGTGCCGCCAGGCCCGAGCGTGGGCGGACCTGTGCCTCATACCCGGCCGGCAGAGCGATCGCGAGGCCCGTTGGGATCAGGTCGTGGCGACCGGGTTCAATCACGATGGGTGCATTTTCATCAACAGCGGCTCTCAGGTCCATACCCGCCGCGCCATCGCTCTCGTAGCCTGGCAGGTCTAGCCCGGCGCCATGTTCCAGGCGTTTCACGTCGACTTTGACTTGAACCATCGAAGTTGTCATTCCGCCGCTTTGGCCGGTGCGGTGATGAGGTTGGCTAGGTGCTGCATAAGCCGCTCGGCAACAGCATCCTTGCTCATCTCCGGCCAGCTTTCGACGCCGCCTGATGACACAAGATGAACCGTATTGTGCGCACCGCCCATGACGCCGGTTTCCTCGCTGACATCATTGGCAACGATCAGGTCGCATTTTTTTCTGATCAGTTTTGCCTTGGCATTTTCGATGACGTTTTCGGTTTCTGCTGCAAATCCAACCACGACTTGTGGGCGTTTCCTGCCGGCGCCGGCAATCGTTGCCAACACATCCGGGTTCTCGGTCAGTTCAAGCGAAGGCAGGGTGCCCTTACCGTCCTTTTTCAGCTTGTTGCCGGCCTGATGGGCCGCCCGCCAATCAGCGACGGCAGCTGCAAAGATGGCAATATCAGCGGGGATTTCGTCCTGGCAGGCTTGCAGCATCTCATTGGCGGTCTCAACAGGTTGCACTTCGACGCCCGGCGGCAGCGGTTCGTGTACCGGGCCTGAGACCAGAATTGTGCGCGCGCCAAGCCGTTCCGCGGCGCGGGCAATGGCATAGCCCTGCCGCCCGGAGGAGCGGTTAGCGATATAACGGACCGGGTCAATCGGCTCATGGGTCGGCCCGGCTGTAATCAAGACCTTGCGCCCGGCCAGCGGTTTGGCGCCGCCGTCGCCCAGCATGGTTTCGATCTGTGAGATGATCTCGGCCGGTTCTGCCATGCGGCCGGGACCGAATTCACCGCATGCCATGTCGCCGTCGTTGGGGCCGACCACCTCGACACCGTCAGCTCCTAGGATTGCCAGATTGCGCTGCGTCGCCGCATGTTGCCACATCCGCACGTTCATCGCTGGCGCAATGAGAACCGGTTTGTCGGTCGCCAATAGCGCCGTCGTCGCCAGATCGTTGGCCTGGCCTGTGGCCATGCGCGCCATCAGATCGGCGGTTGCCGGTGCGACCACAACAAGGTCTGCCGAGCGTGACAGCTCGATGTGGCCGATCTCGGTTTCATCGGTCAGGTCGAACAGGTCGGTGAACGCCTTCTCACCGCAAAGCGTGGCAACTGACAGCGGTGTCACGAATTCTGCCGCAGCCCTGGTCATGATGACCCGGCTATCGATACCACGCTCCTTCAGCCGTCTGATCAGCTCAAGGCACTTGTAAGCAGCAATTCCGCCACCGATGATCAGCAATATGCGTTTTCGGTCAACCAATTGTGTTCTCCACTAAACTTGATGGCCATTATGCCCTCAAATTCGGATTTCGCGAACCCTTCACCGTTTCAGATGGTTTCCAGCCTAAATGACCTGCGCCAATGCGATCACGACCAATGCTGCCGCGCCCAGCCAAAGGGCTATTCTGCCGCCGCTGTTGCGTCGTGACTGGGCCTCAGCCAGTGCTTCGGTGGTTTCCTTGTCCAGCCGTATTCCGCCGCTGTCTGCCATGTTGGACAGCATATGCGCGGTGCGCTGGGCCTCGGCCATGACTTCCGGCAGTGCGCCGACCAGCTTGCCCAGGGTGGCAGCGCCTTCGGCAGCATCCTCAATGCGGCCCTGCGGTCCGAATTTCTGTTCAATCCACTGGCGAACCACAGGCTCGGCCGTCGTCCACATGTTGAGAGACGGGTTGAGCATGCGTGCAACCCCTTCAACCACCACCATGGTTTTCTGCAACAACAGCAACTGCGGTTGTGTGCGCATGTCAAATTGCTCGGTGACCTGGAACAGCTGCGCCAGCAGGCGCGCCATGGATATTTCGTCGGCTGGTTTATCCATCAAAGGCTCACCAATTGCCCTCAGCGCCTGGGCGAAAACCTGCGGGTCATGCTTAATGGGCACATAACCGGCATCGAAATGCACCTGCGACACACGTTCATAGTTGCGGGTGATGAAGCCGTGCAGGATCTCGGCCAGGAACAAACGTTCCTTCATGCCGAGCCTTCCCATGATGCCGAAGTCGACGGCCACCAGATCGCCGGCCTGATCAACGAACAGATTGCCCGGATGCATGTCGGCATGGAAGAATCCATCCCTTATCGCGTGCCTCAGGAACGACTGGATTACATTGTCACCAAGCCCGGGCAGATCGAACCCGGCTGCTTTCAGCCTGTCTTGATCCGACAGAGGAATGCCATCGACCCATTGCGACGTCAGAATCCGGCGCGATGTCCTCGACCAGTCGACCTGTGGAACATGGAACCCGGCGTCGTCCGCGACATTCTTGGCCAATTCCGACATGGCCGAAGCTTCCATCCGCAAGTCCATCTCCAGCTTGACCGATGTCGCCAGCGTCTGCACGGCATCGACCGGACGCAGCCGGCGGCTCGGCTCGTGCCAGCGCTCAACAAGCCGTGCGGCAAAAAAGAACGTTTCCATATCGGTGGAGAAGCGCTTTTCGATACCCGGCCGCAGCACCTTGACGGCGACGTCCCTGAGCCCGCCATTATCATCGCGAACCTTCGCCCGGTGAACCTGAGCAATCGATGCTGCCGCCACTGGCGGGCCGAATTCTTCGAACAGATCCGCAGTGTCTGCCCCCAGTCCGGCACGGATTTCAGCTATGGCCTCATCCTGCGGAAATGACGGCATACGGTCTTGCAATTCGGACAACTGGCGCGCCCGGTCTGCGCCAACGAGGTCGGGTCGCGTTGCCAGAAACTGTCCGAGCTTGATATAGGTCGGCCCAAGTTCGGTCAGGGCCGCGGCCAGCGGATTATCGACATCGCCCCTGGCTGCCCGTGTCCCGATCTTTGCGATGCGCAACGCCAGTCGCGCAGCAGGTGGCGCTTCGTCCAACTGCTCAGCAGAGACCAGCCCGTCGTAGCGGGCCATGACCCGCGCTGCCCGGATCAGCCGGAGACAATGTGCGATTTGTGAGAACACTTCGATGCCCAACCGGTTCTAGTCGTCTGGCTTGAGCTTGACGGCAAACAGCTCCAGGCGGTGGTCAACCAGCTTATATCCGAGTTCACGCGCTACCAGCTCTTGCAGCTGCTCGATCTTTTCGTTGCGGAACTCGATAATCTGCCCTGACTGCAGATCGATCAGATGGTCATGGTGTTCGCTGCTGGCTTCTTCGTAACGCGCACGGCCGTCGCGAAAATCGACCCGCTCGAGGATACCGGCATCTTCGAACAGCCGCACGGTCCGGTAGACCGTGGCAATCGAAATCCGGTCATCAACCGCCGCCGCCCGCCGGTGCATCTCTTCGACGTCGGGATGATCATCGGAATCGGCGATGATCCGCGCGATGACCCGCCGTTGGTCGGTCATCCGCATTCCCTTGTCCTGACAAGCTTTTTCGATCCGGTTCATCTGCTCGACCGACTGCATTACCACTGCATGTGGTATAGAAACTTGCGTCTTCAAGCGCAATGATTGTGGACTATGAAACGGGTCAGTTCGCAAGAGCGCGATCGTTTTAGATTGATTCAATCAAAAACGATCCTGATCCAGGTCCAAAGCCATTATCGTGGCATTAGCCCTGGAGCCGTCTTGAAGCGCATAATAGCCGGGCCGCGATCCCACCTCGGCAAGGCCAGCCGAACCATAAAGAGCCTTTGCGGCAGTATTGTCGGCCCGCACCTCCAGAAACATCTTGGCAGCGCCGTCAGATTTCGCCTGAGCGATGGCGGGGCCAAGCAGCTGAGCAGCGACGCCGCGCCGGCGCATGGCGGGTCTGACGCACAATGTGATGATCTCAGCCTCGTCTGCCGCCTGACGATAAAGAATGAAGCCGGCCGGTTCATCGTTGCCGTCGCCGGGCACGGCGATCAAAGCGGTCATGCCCGGTGATGCCAGCATTGTCGACAGATCGTCTGCACTCCAGCCATCAGGAAAGCACTCGCCATGTATCCCGGCCAGAACGACCGCAAAGCCGGCATCGCCAGGCAAGATTGTCACGTCCATCCGAGCCAGCTTGATCTGGGCAGCCTGCGGCTTGGCATCGGCAGGCCTGAGATAGAGCGGCGCCGGTGGCGCAGTGCACGCGGCCTTGCTTGCGCCGAGCCGGGCAACAACAACCGCGTCGGGCAGCGCCGGTGCGCCCGAAAATTGCCAGCCTGCGGGCCGATCGATGATCAGGCCGACCCCGCTGCCAACAATGATGCGGGCCGTATCCGTCAGATGGTGCATCAACTCAGCCAATAGAACGCATTGCGGTTCCGACAAGGCTTCGCAGGTGTGTGAAAAGGTCTGAATGTACACAGCATTGCGCCGAGCATCCATCACCACGCTAATCGGCAACTGGTCCGGGTTATCGTCCACATTGGCTGCAATCGCCTGCAGCGTCGTCACCCCGACTACTGGAATATCGAGCGCCCGGCCAATGCCGCGCGACATGGCAAGACCAATTCGGACGCCTGTAAACGTGCCTGGCCCGGTCGTCACTGCGATGCGGTCGAGCTGATTGAAATCTACACCAGCATGGTCGGCGATTTCCCGGGTCATGTCGGCCAGGCGCTCTGCATGCCCCTGCTGCATCGGTTCGTGCATCTGGCCGAGCACTGGCCCATCGCCGGTATCGATCAAGGCCGCCGAACAGGCTGCCAGCGTCGTATCAAGGGCAAGAATCAACACGGACAGAACACATTTGCCGGTTCAGACCGGGCGGCAACAGGAGAACTGAGGATAACAGCGTCGCGGATCGTCAAACCGGCCGGACTTCCGACACTTCTGGAATGAAGTGGCGCAGCAGGTTTTCGATGCCGTGTTTCAAGGTCGCAGTCGATGACGGGCAACCCTGACAGGCGCCTTTCATCTGCAGGAACACGATGCCCTCCTTAAAACCGTGGAAGGTGATGTCGCCGCCATCCTGCGCCACAGCCGGGCGCACTCTGGTGTCGAGCAGTTCTTTGATCGTCGAGACAATCTCTTCATCGGCCTCATCGAAAAATTCTTCCGAGGCCACTTCAGCGCCTTCATCATCGCTGAGAACCGGCGCGCCGGACAGATAGTGCTCCATGATGACGCCGAGGATTGCTGGTTTCAGGTGCTGCCAGTCGCCATCGTCCTTGGTGACGGTGATGAAGTCGGCGCCCAGGAAAACCCCTGAGACCCCGTTCACCGAGAACAGGCGGGTCGCCAGCGGCGATGCTTCTGCATCGTCGAGCGTGCGAAAATCGCGAGGTGCGCCGGAGACTACCGGTTCACCAGGGATAAACTTCAGGGTTGCCGGGTTCGGCGTAGCTTCAGTCTGGATAAACATGATGTATAGCTCCCGCCGCAGAAAGTCATGCGGACATTGATGTCACAAGCGACGATATAGTTAGAATAGTTCCAAAGTGCGGCAATGTCCACGTTTACCGGCGATCTAGCGTATGAAGCCGACAATCTTTTTGACTTCTTCATAAACCGGCGCTGCAATCGTCCTGGCCTTTTCGGCACCCGTCTTCAGAACACCGTCGATATAGGCCTTGTCCGCCATCATTCGGTTCATTTCTTCGCCGATCGGGCCCAATTTGGCAACTGCCAGGTCGGCCAGGGCCGGTTTGAAGCTGGAAAACTGCCCGCCGCCGTGGGTTTTCAGCGTTTGCTCGACGGATTCGCCTTCAAGTGCGGCATAAATGCCGACAAGATTGGCTGCCTCGGGCCGGTCTTTCAGACCGTCTGGCTCTGACGGCAACGCGTCAGGATCTGTCTTGGCCTTGCGGATCTTGCGGGCAATCGCATCCGCATCATCCGTCAGATTAATGCGCGACAGGTCGGAAGGATCCGACTTCGACATCTTCTTGGTGCCATCCTTGAACGACATGACCCGCGTTGCCGGCCCGGAGATAAGCGGCTCGGGCAGCGGAAAGAATCCGTCCTCGTAGCCGGCCTCGCGAATAGACTTGGCGAAGTCGTTGTTGAATTTCTGGGCGATGTCGCGTGACAGCTCAAGGTGCTGCTTTTGGTCTTCGCCAACCGGCACGTGAGTTGCCCGATAGGCCAGGATGTCGGCCGCCATCAGGTTGGGATACGAAAACAGGCCCACAGACGAATTCTCACTGTCCTTGCCGGCCTTTTCCTTGAACTGGGTCATCCGGTTGAGCCAGCCCATGCGGGCAACACAATTGAAAATCCAGGCCAGCTCGGCATGCTGCGGCACCTGGCTCTGGTTGAAAACGATATGCTTGTCGGCATCGATGCCCGCCGCCAGAAAGGCAGCGGTCACCTCGCGGGTATTGTGCGCCAACTCCTTGGGCTCTTGCCACACCGTGATCGCATGCAGGTCGACCACGCAGTAGATGCACGCATGGCTCTTTTGCATGTCGACGAAACGGGTAATTGCACCCAGATAGTTACCCAGATGCAGGTTTCCCGTGGGCTGAACCCCGGAAAAAACGCGTGGCACAGGTTTGGTCATGGAAATCTCCCAACAAACTGGATCGGGTATATGCCCGCAATTGCCGCTCAAGCCAAGAGCTATACGGCGCTCATTTGCGTTTGAGTGATTGTTTCAGCTCTCTAGGACGGAAAACACCGGTTGCATAGGTGATCCCGAAGTAGACGCCGGCACCGATGCCAACCAGCATCGCGAGGACAAGGCTGCGGAACAAAACAGGATAGCTGTTGTTGAACAACGCCGCGGTCAGATGATCGGCACCGATCAGAACCAGCCCCATGGCAAGGCTTGCCGCAATTATCAGCCGCAGGTTGCGTTGCAATTGTGGATCGCTGTGGAAATGTCCGCGCCGGGTCAAGGTGAACCCTAACAGACCCGCATTGAGCCAGCCGGCCATCGTGGTTCCCGCTGCAATGCCGACATGACCGAAGAACGGAAACAGCGCCAGTGCCGCGAGGATATTGACGGCGACGCCTGCTGCCGCGAAATACATCGGCGTGCGTGTGTCCTCGCGGGCAAAGAACCCCGGCGAAAAAATCTTGATCAGTACGAACGACGGCAGACCGGCCGCGAAGGCAGCCAGTGCCGCGGCACTGGCCTGAGTGTCGCTTGCCACAAATGCACCGCGCTCGAACAACACCTGGATCACCGGGTAGGGGATCGCCATCAGTGCAACGGCTGCCGGGATGGTCAGAAACATCGAGATGTCGACCGACCGGTTCTGCGTCGCTCGCACCTTGTTGTCGTCGCCGGCCCGCAGACTGCGTGACAATTCCGGCAACAGCACAACGCCAATCGCAACCCCGACGACACCGAGCGGCAATTGATAGATCCGGTCAGCATAGTAGAGCCAGGATGGCGCGCTTGATTGCAATGAGGCGATGATCGTTGAAATCACAAGGTTGAGCTGGGTAATACCGCCGGCAACGACGCCGGGAATGCCGAGCGCAATCAACCGCCTCAGCCTGTCGGTCATCTGCGGCCGGCGCAATTTGAGAGGCATTCCTGCCCTGCGGCAGGCAACCCAAAGCATCACTAGTTGCACAGCGCCAGCGGCGCTGACCCCCCACACCAGCGCCTTGCCCGTGCGCGCCGTGTTACCCCAGCCTGCCAGCGTGATGAACGCCAGCACCGAGATCATGACGATGTTGAGTACAATCGGTGCGGCAGCGGCTGCCGTAAACCGGTGCAGACTGTTGAGGACGCCGGCAAGCAGCGCGACCAGCGACATGAAAACCAGATAGGGAAATGCGATCCGCGTTAGTGTAACAGCCAGCTCGAACTTGCCGGGCTCGCTGGCAAATCCGGGGGCGAACAGATACATCAGCCAGGGCATTGCGATTTCGGCGATTGCCAGCACGGTCAACAGGACGAACAACAGGCCGGCCAGCACTTCTTCGCCAAAATCGCGAGCCGCCGCCGGGCCGTCACCTTCCAGCCGTTTTGCAAACAGCGGCACGAAGGCTGAATTGAACGCGCCTTCGCCAAACAACCGGCGGAACAGATTGGGAAAGCGGAAGGCGACGACAAAGGCGTCGGCAACCGGACCGGTCCCGATCACCGCCGCCATCATGACATCTCTGACAAAGCCAAGCAGCCGGCTGATCATCGTCAGCCCGCCAACAGTCGCTGCCGACTTGAACAGCTGCATGGATGCTCCCGTCAATGAACCGCTCTAGTTTAGCTTCTATGGGCGAATCACGCCCGTCACAAGGCTCGGGCCGGCCATGTCAGGATGCCAGCTTCTGTTTCGTCTTGGTATCTTCGGGCGTCAATGTCGCCATCAGCTGCCGGTGGATGGCGGCCCGCCGGTTGGCATTGGTGATCTTGCCGCCGGTCAGATCGGTTACATAGAACACATCGACCGCCCGCTCACCGAAAGTGGTGATATGTGCAGAGCCGATGTTCAGGTTCAGTCTGAAGAGGGTATCGGTCAATTCAAACAGCAATCCGATCCGATCAAGCCCGGCGACTTCCAGAACGGTAAACCTGTGTGAGGAGTCATTGTCGATGACCACTTGTGGTGCGACCGTGAACGCGGCGGAGCGCCGGCTGGCCTGGCGGGCTTCGGCCACCGCTTCACGAATGCGCAACTGGCCGCGTATGGCAAGTCCGATCTGGTCCGTGATCCGCTTGGCCCGCCGTTGTTCGTCATACTGGTCCTGGAACTGTCGCTGAATCAAAAGTGTATCGAGAGCCATGCCGTCGGTGGTCGTGAATATCTGGGCACTGGCAATGTTGGCGCCGGTCGCCGCACATGCACCGGTCAACTGTGCGAGCAGGCGCGGATGGTCAGGGGCAACCACGGCAATCTCGGTAATGGCGGTAAACGCATCGAGCTTGATCCGGGTTGCCACGTGTTCATCGGTTTTTTCTGCTTCCTCGAGAAGTTCGGCGTGTGCCAGCTGATGACCGAGATCGACGTTCAGCCAGTAGGGGCCGTAGTGCCGGGCCAGATAGGCCTTGCGTTTTTTGGCGCTCCAGTCCGGTTGGTTCTCGATGAAGCGGTTCTGCGATTCCTCCACGCGCTGTTGCCGGGAAACGCTGCTGTGGCCGCCCGACACAACCGGTTCGGTTTCAAAGTACAACGTGCGCAGCAATTGACCTTTCCAGCCGTTCCACACGCCTGGCCCGACGGCGCGAATGTCCGCTGCCGTTAGGATCAACAACAGTTTCAACCGTTCAGGGCTCTGCACCACGGCGGCAAAATCCAGGATGGTTTTGTAGTCGTTGAGGTCGCGCATCTGCGCTGTCTCGCTCATCAACAGGTGATGACGCACCAGCCAGGCCACCGTCTCGGTTTCCGATGGTGTCAGGCCGAAGCGCGGGCATAGCGACTTTGCCACTTTCTCGCCGGCAATCGAATGATCTTCTTTGCGACCTTTGGCAATGTCGTGCAAAAACACTGCGACGTAGAGCACTTTGCTGTTGCGCAGCGTGTGAATGATGTCCGTCGACAGCGGCAGTTCGTCTTCCGCGGCGCCATTTTTAATTTCGGCCAGCTCCCCGATTGCCCGCAACAGGTGCTCATCGACCGTGTAGTGATGGTACATGTTGAACTGCATCATTGCCACGATCTTGCCGAACTCCGGCACAAATTTCCCAAGCACGCCGGCTTCGTTCATTCGCCGCAGCACGGTCTCGGGATCTCGGTTGCCGGTCAGCATGTCGATGAACAGCCGGTTAGCTTCCGGGTTGTTTCGTACATCCTTTTTGATCAGCGAAAGTGATCGGCGCACCAACTTCAATGCATTGGGATGAATGCCCACATCGTATTTGTCGGCCAGTGCGAACAGGCGGATCAGATTGATCGGGTCGTTTGAGAACGCGTCATCGGATTTTACATTGATGCGACCGGTTACGATGTGGAAATCCGCACTCTCCTTGATCTTGCTTGGCCGCCGGGTGAACCGGGAAAAGAACCGGCTCATGCGCGGCGCAAGCTTCATATGTTGCGATTCCAATACGGAGCAGAAAATCCGCGTCAGATCGCCGACGTCCTTGGCGATCAGAAAATAATGCCGCATGAACCGCTCGACATGGCTGAGGCCGCCGTGTGCGGTATACCCCAACCGTTCGGCAAGCTCGGCCTGCTTGTCGAAGTTGATCCGGTCATCGCCGCGCCTCATCAAGAAGTGCAAATGGCATCTGACCGCCCACAGAAAATCTTCGCACTTCATGAACCGTTTGAGCTCACGTCTGGTGAAAATGCCGGCATCCTGAAGTGTCTTGGCATCCTGTGTCCCGTGCAGGAACTTGGCGATCCAGAACAATGTATGCAGGTCGCGCAACCCGCCTTTGCTGTCCTTGACATCCGGCTCGACGAGATAACGCGATGCACCGGCACGTTGATGCCGCAGGTCCCGCTCAGCAAGCTTGTCCGCAATGAAGGCCTCAGCTTCGCCCTCGATGACATCTGCGCGGAAGCGTTCGTTCAGGTCGTCGCAAAGCGCCCGGTCGCCGCAGACATATCGTGCCTCAAGCACGGCGGTCATGATCGTTCCGTCAGCCTTGGCGAGCCGGATGCACTCATCGATGCTGCGGGTTGAATGGCCAACCTTGAAACCGAGATCCCACAGCATGTACAGGATGTATTCGATGACGCTCTCGCTCCAGCCGGTCTGCTTGTAGGGCAAGACGAACAACAGATCGATGTCCGAGCCCGGTGCCAGTGTGCCGCGGCCATAACCACCGACTGCAACGACGGACACCCGTTCGCTGGTTGAAGGGTTGAGGGCAGGGTAGGCCCGCGTTGATGCAAAGCGATAGAGCGCGCAAATCAATTCATCCTGAATGACCGACAGGCGCTGGGCACAAGCTGTTCCCTTGCCGTCACCCATAAGCTGGGCTTCGACAGCCTTGCGCGCCGACTTAAGCTCAGCCTTCAGGTGGGCCAGCATCTCTTTGCGGAACGTGGCGCTCGATACGTCATGCTGCTCGGCCAGGTTCTCCAGCCAATCGACAATGGCGTCAGCGCTTAGCAAAGCGTCTACCGGTGATGTTTTCTTGCTCGAGCTCATTCACTGGGCAGTTTGGCCTTCAAAGCATAGATCAAGTCAAGCGCTTCGCGCGGCGTCAATTCGTCCGGCAGGACATTGCGCAAGGCATCTTCAACTTCACTGGACCGGGCTGATCGGGTCTGCATCTCCAATGGACGATTGGCATTGAACAACGGAAGATCGTCAATCAGTTCGGCTTTGCCGGTGTATTGTTCGCTCTTTTCAAGGGTGTTGAGAACATCGCTTGCCCGCGCAACCACTGCAGGCGGCAGACCGGCAAGTTTGGCGACCTGGATGCCGTAAGACCGGTCGGCGGCGCCAGGGACCACTTCATGCAAGAAAATCACGTCGCCCTGCCATTCGCGCACCTTGATTGTGACGTTGGCCAGGTGGTCAAGTCGCGAAGACAGGGCAGTCAGCTCATGGAAGTGGGTTGCAAACAACGACCGGCACCGGTTGACTTCGTGCAGGTGCTCGACCGAGGCCCAGGCTATGGACAGCCCGTCGAACGTTGCCGTCCCGCGGCCAATTTCATCGAGAATTACCAGCGAACGGTCGGTTGCCTGGTTGAGAATGGTTGCCGTTTCGACCATCTCAACCATGAAGGTCGACCGCCCGCGGGCGAGGTCATCAGCCGCTCCAACGCGGCTGAACAACCGGTCAATCACGCCGATATGGGCTGACTTGGCCGGCACGAACGATCCCATTTGGGCCATCAGTGCGATCAGCGCGTTCTGGCGCAGATAGGTTGATTTGCCGGCCATATTTGGACCGGTAACCAGCCAGATGTGATGGCCATCCCCGGCGTCGGCACTGAGGTCACAGTCATTCGGAATGAAACGCCCGGCATCACTGCCGGCAAGCGCGGCCTCGACCACAGGGTGCCGGCCGTCTTCAATTCGAAACGCCCGGGATGCATCGATCACGGGCCGGATCAGCTTATACCGCTGGGCCAGCGCTGCGAGGGCGCAGACAACATCCAGCCCGGCAATTGCCGCCGCCACGCGTGAGATCAGGTCGGTCTGCACGCAGACCCTGGCCACAAGGCCGTCAAAAATTTCCAGCTCGATCGCTGTCGCCCGCTCGGCCGCCATGGATATCCGCGATTCCAGTTCGGCCAGCTCGGTCGTCGTAAACCGCATGGCATTCGCCATGGTCTGCCGGTGTATGAAGGTTGCCGACGCTTCCGGGCTGGTCAGCGCGCTCGCGTTCTGCTGGGTCACTTCCACGAAGTAGCCCAGCACATTGTTGTGCCGCACTTTCAGTGTCTTGACGCCGGTCTTCTCGGCGTAGTCCTTTTGCAGGCCAGCAATGATCTGACGGCTCTCATCGCGCAGCTGGCGATGTTCATCGAGCGCTTCATGGTAGCCTTGCTGCACAAACCCGCCGTCACGCGCCACCAGCGGCAGTTCCTCGGCCATTGCGTCATCGATCGCTGCCGCCAATCCGGCATCATCTTCCTTAAGGGTTGAGCGGAATTGTTCGATCTCGTCGGGCAGGGTGGCAAGATCGGGCGGTGGCTCCAGTAATGCTGCAAGCTCCTTGCCGGCACTGAGGCCGTCGCGGACGGCAGCCAGATCGCGCGGCCCGCCGCGGCCTAGCGTCAGGCGGGCAAGCGACCGGCTGATGTCGGGGGCGGTCTTGAGTGCTGCCCGGAGCACCTCGCGAAGGTCGCTCGCGCCAGTAAACAGAGCCACACTGTCGAGACGGACATTGATCGCGGTTACATCGGTCAGCGGCATCGACAGCCGCTCGGCCAGCAAACGCCCGCCGGCACCGGTCACGCACATATCGATCGTGTCGAGCAGGCTGCCACGGCGCTGGCCGGATAGCGTATGTGTAAGTTCCAAATTGGTTCGCGTTGCGGCATCAATCAACACTGTTGCATCGCTGGACATCTGGCGCGGCGGGTGTACCGCCGGCAGCTTGCCGACCTGGGTCAGTGACACATAATCGAGCAGTGCACCGCAAGCTGCGATTTCGACTTTGGTGAAGGCACCAAACGCCTCCAGCGCCGCGATGTTGAAATGTTCCTTCAGTCGCCGCTCTGCGCCTGAGCTGTCAAACCGCGAGCCCGGCAGCGGACACAGCGGATAGCCTGATTGTCGAAGCACGTCGCTGAGCGCCGGATCGCTGAGCAGACTGTCCGGCGCAATGATCTCGCCGGGTTCAAGGCGAGCCAGATCGGCAGCCAGCCGGTCCGGCGAACTCGGCGAGACGGTAAAGTCACCTGTCGATATATCGAGCCAGGCGAGCGCCATTTTGTCATCACTGCGAATGCGCGCCAATGCCACCAGGTAGTTGTGCCGCTTGGACTGCAGAAGATTGTCCTCGGTCAGCGTGCCCGGCGTGATCAGCCGGACAACTTCGCGCCGCACTACTGATTTTGATCCGCGCTTTTTGGCTTCGGCCGGGTTCTCGGTCTGCTCGCACACCGCAACTCTGAAACCCTGGCGGATCAGTTTGTGCAGGTAATCGCCAGACGAATGCACGGGCACCCCGCACATCGCGATGTCCTCGCCCAGATGTTTACCGCGTTTGGTCAGCGCGATACCGAGTGCTTCGGACGCAATCTCGGCATCATCAAAGAACAACTCGTAAAAATCACCCATCCGATAGAACAACAGGCTGTCGGGGTTGGCCGCCTTGATTTCAAGATACTGCGCCATCATCGGCGTTGCCGTCGCCTTGACGGCCGCCAAAGCTGCCGGCGAACTGTCGTCGGATGTGATCTTCGCAGGTTGCTGGTTCATCTCAGGCGACTTTGCTGTGGGGCACAATCGGCGGATTTTAGCAGAACAGCGCCTTGGCTGTCTCAGCGCTGCACCATTCGTCCACATTCATTTGTCGGGTGTCGTGAACTAGGGTCCGTACTCAATAAATCCTTGCCATTCTGCGCTGGCAGATTTGCCTGCTGAGAAGGCAGACAGGCGCAGGATACCTAATGGTTTGCAAGCCTGACTAACGCTCTCAGGAGGTAAATATGCCGGGCCCGGAGGGTTTGGTTATGAGGGCCCGCCTGCAGGCAAACAATGCTCGCTAAGGCACCCAGCCTTATCTTGCGCTTGTTCACCAGCATTCGAGCCCTCCTAACCAAACAGAATGGTATGGATTTATTGAGTACGGACCCTAGTTACATTGCCCGGTCAAATGAGGTCCATTGCCATCGGCAGGTCTGCCCCTGTAAACTGACAATTCCGGCCACACGGGGGCCCTCACAGTAAGCTAAAGTAGAGTACAAATGGCACCAATAAAAAGACCTGCCAATCGGCCGAATTTTACCGATCAGGAAGCGCTTGATTTTCACAGCCGCGGCAAACCGGGCAAGCTTGAGGTTCGCGCCACCAAGTCGATGGAGACACAGCGCGATCTGTCGCTTGCCTACTCGCCCGGCGTCGCAGTGCCGGTGTTGCGGATCGCGGAAAATCCCGTTGATGCCTATAACTATACGGCCAAGGGTAACTTTGTCGGCGTGATCTCAAACGGTTCCGCGATCCTCGGTCTCGGCAATCTTGGCGCGCTGGCCGCCAAGCCGGTGATGGAAGGCAAGTCGGTATTGTTTAAACGGTTCGCTGATGTCGATGCATTCGATCTGGAAGTTGACACAACCGACACGGACGCCTTCGTGGCCGCGGTACGGTATCTTGGGCCAACCTTCGGCGGCATCAACCTGGAAGATATCAAGGCACCGGACTGTTTTATCATTGAAGATCAGCTGCGCGAGCTGATGGATATTCCCGTCTTCCATGACGACCAGCACGGCACAGCAATTATTGCTACTGCCGGATTGTTGAATGCCCTGAAGCTCACCAAACGGTCCAAGAAGTCCTTCAAGATGGTCTGCAACGGCGCCGGCGCTGCCGGCATCGCCAGCATGAAACTTCTTGTCGCCATGGGCGTGCCGGCCAAGAATATGATCCTGTGCGATTCCAAGGGCGTCGTCTACAAGGGCCGTGAAGAGGGTATGAACCAGTGGAAGGCGACGTTTGCCGCCGACACCAAGGCCAGGACCCTGGCCGATGTCGTTGAGGGCGCCGACGTCTTCTATGGCTTGTCGGTCAAGGGAGCGCTCACGGCCGATATGGTGCGTAGTATGGCCGATAACCCGATTATATTTGCCATGGCCAACCCTGATCCGGAAATAACCCCGGAAGAGGTTGCACAGATCCGCGGCGACGCCATCATGGCAACCGGCAGGTCCGACTACCCCAACCAGATCAACAACGTTCTTGGCTTCCCGTATATCTTCCGCGGCGCCCTTGATGCTCGCGCCAGGACCATCAACGATGACATGAAGATTGCCGCTGCCAATGCGCTTGCCGAACTGGCCCGAGAGGAGGTGCCAGATGAAGTCGCCGCCGCCTATCACGGCACCCGTCTGAAATTTGGCAAGGACTATCTGATCCCTGCCCCGTTCGATCCCCGCCTTATCGTAAAGGTGCCAAGTGCGGTTGCTGCTGCGGCCATGGAATCAGGCGTTGCTCAGGTCAAGATTGAAGACATGGATGCCTACGAGAGCGAATTGTCGGCGCGCCTCGACCCGATTGCCGGTTCATTGCAGGGCATCTTCGAACACGTTCGCAGCAACCCCAAACGCGTGGTGTTCGCTGAAGGCGAAGAAGACCGCATGATCCGGGCCGCCCACAACTATGCCAGCAGCGGTTACGGCGAGGCAATCCTGATCGGACGCGAAAAGACCATTGAAAAGGTCATCTCCTCCAGCGGCGTTGAGCTGCACGAGAACGTCACTATCCTGAATGCGCGTCTGTCTGGCCGCAATGTCGACTACGCGGCCTACCTTTACGAGCGCCAGCAACGTCAGGGGTTTCTGCTCCGCGACTGCCAGCGAATGGTCAACCAGGACCGTAATGTCTTTGCCGGTTGCATGGTCGCCATGGGCGATGCCGATGCCGTCGTTACCGGCATTACCCGCACCTATTCCATTGCGCTGGAAAACATCCGGCTTGCCGTCGATGAGCGCCCGGGGCATCGCCCGGTTGGTGTCTCGATCGCCATTTGTGGTGGCCGCACCGTCTTCATCGCCGACACCTCGGTCGTTGAAATGCCGACACCTGAGGAATTGGCCGATATTGCCCAGGAAGCCGCCAATGTTGCCCGCCGCTTTGGGCATGTGCCGCGGGTTGCACTGCTGTCGTACTCCACGTTTGGGTATCCTTCCGGTGACCGCGTGCAGAACCAGCGCAATGCCATTGCCGAGCTGGACCGGCGCAATGTCAATTTCGAGTATGACGGTGAAATGGCCGCTGACGTTGCTCTGTCAAAGGACGCCATGGCGCTTTATCCGTTCTGCCGTTTGACCGGGCCGGCCAACGTGCTGGTCATGCCGGCCGCGCACAGCGCCAGTATCTCCACCAAGATGCTGCAGGAACTGGGTGGTGTTCGCGTCGTTGGACCGTTGCTTGTCGGTCTCGACAGATCGGTGCAGATAGCGTCCATGTCCTCGCGCGCATCCGACCTCGTCAACCTGGCCGCAATCGCTGCCTACGACATCAACGGTTAGAGCATCGCCCTCTAACATATTGACGAGGATCAGTTTTATCGATTTGGATTGTTTCAATCAAAATCGGCCCTGATTTAAGCTGCATCGGTTTTGGTCAGCTGAGTAATGGCCTCTTCCAGATCGGCCAGGTCGAACGGTTTGGGCATGAAGCCGGACATGCCGGCGGCCAGACAATCTTCCCGGTCCTGTTGATGGGCATTTGCCGTCAGCGCCAGGATGGGCAATGACCTTTTGAGCCCGGCATCGTTCTCCAGCGCGCGAATCTGCTTGGTGGCCTCAACGCCGTTGATGTCAGGCATTGTGATGTCCATGAGCACCAGGTCCGGCCACGGCGGGGCGTTTTCATCCCCGCTAAGCGACAATTTGATGTAGTCGACGGCTTCGGCACCGTTGAGCGCATGATGATGCGTATAACCTGCCTTGGTCAAAAGCGTTGTCGCCAGCAGGGCGTTGATCCGGTTGTCTTCGGCCAGCAGGATATGCAGACCCTTGTCCTTCTTGGGTCTGCCCTTGTGCGCCGTACTGCGCAGGTTTGCTGCTGCCTGTGCAATCAGAATGTCGTCACGCTCAACGAACTGTTTTAAGAGCGTTGCCCGGCGTACCGGTTTGAGTAGGTAACCGACGGCCGGCCCCTCAAGCAACTGGCGCAAACCCCGGCGCTGTTCCGGTTGCAGCAACAGCCAGATATGCGCACCAGCCTGTCGTTTGTTGTATTTGTCGTGCCAGGCCAGGAGAGTGTCACTGAAATGGGCATCACAAATGACGTCCGCACCTTCGCCCAGCTTGCCTGCCAGCAGTTTTTGTAATTCCCTTGAGTTGGCAACAACCTTCACTGCCGCGCCAAATTCGTTGAAGTAACGGTCAATGACGTTGCGTGTCGGTCCATCGGGGATCGCCAGATAAACAGTCCTGTCGACAAGGTCGGCGCGTGGCACGCTGTTCGGTTCATCGATAAGATCAAGTTGTAATTCAAAGGCAAACGTCGAGCCCGTGCCAGGCGTGCTTTCAAGGCTAAGCTGACCGTGCATTCGCTCAACAAGCTTGCGCGAGATCGCAAGACCAAGACCAGTACCCCCGATACGTCGGTCACCGGCCTCTTCGGATTGGGCGTAATCATCGAAGATCTTGTCCTGGTCCGCTCTTTCGATGCCAATTCCGGTGTCGATAACGGCGAACCGCACACCATGCCGCGGTCCGCCGGAACCATCCTTGGCGAGGTCGACGGCAATCGTGACCCCTCCTTCGTCGGTGAACTTGATCGCATTACCGGCCAGATTGAGCAGCACCTGGCGGATGCGGTTGGCATCGCCGTTGATCTGGCGCGGCACGCTGGCATGGATGTGACAGGCGATTTCTATGCGCTTGGCGTGGGCGCGTGGCGCGAGCAATTCGGTGACACTCTCAACCAGCTCGACCAGGTCAAACGGTTTGTTTTCGATTTCCAGCCGGCCAGCCTCGATTTTGGAGGCATCGAGAATTTCATCAATTATGGACAACAGTGATCGGCCCGAGGCATCTATTGCAGCTGCATACGTGCGTTGTTCCGGGGCAAGCTCGGTGTCCAGCAGCAAGCCTGACATACCGATCACGCCATTCATTGGGGTGCGTATCTCGTGGCTCATCGTGGCCAGAAATCGCGTTTTCGCCCGGTTCGAGGCCTCGGCCTGGGCGCGGGCTTGCTGTTGGGCGACAAGTGCTGTCTGCAGCGCCAGCATTCGGCGAAGAAGTTGATACCAGGCAAACAGCAGGACCAGACCTGCCAGAAGGGCAATGCTGGCTGAAATGACAAGTTTGGGTGGGGCGGCAATCTCCCCATAAAGGGATAATATGCTTTGCACCACAACGAAGGTCAGCGCGCAGACCAGCACCGCACCGCTTGCACCGCCAATCAATCCCAGCTTTGGCCGGCGCGGAACAGACATCGAAGCGCGCGCCGAGCCTTCATTGTCGCTTCTGGCCTGTTGGTCCTGATTATTCAACGAGACTATCCCACACAAACAAAGATCCGGCTGAGACAATCGCAAAATCAGACTTAGAATTCACTTACCCGGCCAGCAGTTCGGCTGCTTGGGTTAATCGGGTGTTAATGCAAATTTCGCCATCGACGTGCCGGTCACACGCTGTTGGCAATGAAAACAAGTGCCAAAACAATAATTGCCAATAGCCAGGCGGACACAACATCCCTACCTGAACCGTGATACTGCGACCATTCATCATCGCGCGACATGGCCCTGTTACCTCTGCGTTTTAATTGTTGATGGCCCGATGATATCCGGCTGTTTGCCCGCAGAATGTGAGATTTCGCACAATTCTGATCGAAATTGCAGCTGGCCTAAAACATGAAGCGTCCCCTAAATAATTGAAATAAATAGGGTTTATGGCTTGGCGGAGTAAACTGAGAATCGTTAAGATCTGGGTAGATGCGATTTATAGATCAGGTATCATCG
>JABDJG010000166.1 GCA_013002595.1 Hyphomicrobiales bacterium
GCGAATGAGCGTTGACTTGCCCGAGCCCGATGGGCCGATAATGCAGATCACCTCGCCCTTCATGACGTCCAGCGACACGCCTTTCAACACCTCAAGATCGCCAAACGACTTGTGCACGTCCTTGACCGAGACAATCGGTTGATCGGAAGTCCAGTTCTGTTCAGCCATGGCGGCGTCCTTTAAAGTTTGACGGCGAACCTGCGCTCAAGGCGCACGGTCAGCCGGGCAATCGGGTAGCAGTATGCAAAAAAGATCAACAGCGCGAAGGTGTAGAACGGCACCAGCAGTTCGGGATGATTGTCCTGTGCCTCCATCGCCTGGCGCGACAGGGTGATCAGCTCCTCGACACCAAGCAGCGACACCAGCGGCGTTGCCATTGTCAAAATAGCATACCAGTTCATCCACGGCGGGATCATCCGCTTGAAGCACTGCGGCAGGATGATCTGCCACAGTGTTTGATGGCGTGAGAATGCCAGCGATTCAGAGGCCTCCCACTGCCCGCTCGGCACAGACTGGACGGCGCCGCGCACGATCTCGGAAATATTGGCCATGATCGGCAGGCTGAGACCGAACACCGCCTTCATCCAGTCCGGAATGGAGATGATGGTCGAGCCGATCTTCACCTCGAACGGCAACAGCAGCAAGATGATGAACAGCAGAACCAGCCACGGCGAATTGCGGAACGTCTGGGTTATCGCCTTAGCCGGCCAGCGGATCGCCCCGACGGGTGAAATCTGCGCCAGACCGAGCACTACGCCTGCCACGGTGCCGATCAGCATGGTCATCAACGAGATGATGACGTTGAACAAAAACCCCTTGGTCACGAGAAACGGCAGCCACTTCCACAAGGCTGCAAACGCCTGTGTGTAGGTGAAGTGCGAAGCAGCAAAGGCCGTCACCGGCCACATGACGATGATCGCAACCAGCACCACCCAGGTCCACGACGGCAGTGAACCGAGCCAGCGCGAAAACCCGATCGGATCCGATATCGCAACCTTGTCCGGATCAACCGGATAGAGCACCGGCATGTCAGTCGTTGCCGTGGCATTTACGCCGGGAATGGTGGGTCCGGTCATGCCCTCAGCCCCCATACCCTGGAATGCGCATTGCGCGTTCCCATTTGTGCATGCCGTAAACCAGCACGCCAACAAGCACGATGAACGTCACAAACAGCAACAGCATGGTCGGATATAAAGCGCTCGGGTAATCGTTCCAGATGCCTACGCACTCATAGAGCAATTCGGGAACCGCGATGCCGATCGCCTGCGTCGTCGTCTTGACCAGATTGACCAGGTTGTTATTGAGCGCCGGCAACGACACCCTGAAGGCGAGCGGCAGCACCACGTTGGTATAAGTCTGCAACCGCGAGAACCCGAGCGACTCGGCTGCTTCCTGGGTCGATTCCGGCACCGCCTCGATGCCGGCCCGGAATATCTCCACATTGAACGCGCCGGCAAAGAACGACAGCGAGATGATCGCCCAGCCGACGCTGGAGATCAGCGGCACCTCGGTCCAGCCATCCGGCCCGGTCACCGATGGCGTGAACTGCCCGAGAGCGAAATAGAAAAACAGCAGCTGGATATAGGGCGGCGTGTTGCGGAAGAACTGAATGTAGCCCTGAACGCAGCGTCGCACCAGGACGTTGGATGCGCCCTGCAGCCAGGCGCCGACCACCCCGATGATCACCGAAAAGATGACGCAGGCGATCGACAGCCAGATGGTGTACTGGATGCCGCTGACGACCCGCGCCCATTGCCGCGGATCGTGAAAGAAAATGAAGTTCCAGCGCGGATAGTCCTCCGCCACCTGGCGAAAGAACTCGGCAAACATTTCGATCATCCGGCCTCCCCCTCAAGCGCCAGAACGGTCAAGCGAGGCATGCAAAAGCACACGCCTCGCTCCGCTTATATGCAACCGGCTCTATTTCTTTTCTGCCAGCCAGTCACCGTACGCCTTGGCCTTGTCGACCAGATACTGCGTCGGCTGAATGCCCCATTTCTTTTCGAGCTCAATCAAGGTGCCGTTCTGATGCATCTTGAACACCAGGCCGGACATGAAGTTGCCGAAGACACAATCGCGTTCGGCCAGCGGCACGGCGATTGCCCACGGGTTGTCGTCTTCCGACTTCAGCGGCATTTCAAAATCGTCGAAGTTGCCGGAGGACAGATCCGAGCCGATCGATGAGTCATCATAAACCCAGGCGACGCATTTCTTGTCGCGCAGCGCCTGCTTGGCTTCCGCATTGCCGGTGAACGCAACGACATTCACGCCGTAGCGCTCGGTCACGACCTGATTATAGAACGCACCCTGCTTGCCGCACACCGGCTTGCCGCGCAGGTCTTCCCAGCTCTTGAAGCCAAGCGCCTTGGGCGCCATGATATTGGTGCCCGATGTGTAGTGGTTCGGCTGGACGATGCCGACGATCTTGCGCCGGTCGGGACGGTCCGACATGGTCGCAATGAACATATCGACCTTGCCCTGTTCAAGAAACTGCATGCGGTTCGACGACTGGACGGCGGTCAATTCGAGCTCGACACCCATCGCATCGGCCGCCGCCTTGGCGACATCGACTTCCATCCCGACAATGCTGCCGTCGGTGTCGCGGTAACCCCACGGCTTGTAGTCGGCCTTGACGCCAACCGCCACCTTGCCGCGCTCCATGACCTTCTTCCAGACGTCATTGGAGCAGGCAGCCGAGACCGATGAAAACGTCATGGCGGTGAAGGTTGCCGCAGCAACCCCCGTCATCAGCATTCGTTTGAACATGTGAATTTCTCCCTTGATGTGTTGCCGGCAGGTTGTTCCTGCCTTTGTGCTTCGCGATAATCGAGAACACATACTTTGGCCTCTCGGTGGATGCCAAGTAAAGCAATTTGTCGACGAATTCGCCCAGGCTACATCAAGCTCAAGATTTCATCGTGCAGGCTTTGCGGAATGTCGAACCCCTCAGCCGGGGTCCTCGCCCGATTTGCGAACCGCCGCTGGCCGGGAAGCCGGGTTCCCTCCTGCGCCAGGATCGCCTCGAACAGTTTCTCACCATGCGCCATGAAACCGTCCGGGTCGCCGAACTTCGCCGGATCGAGCGCCAGGATCAGTTCGCCCCCCTTGGGCGGCCCGCCCTCGCCACCATCATCAGCCTGCGACTCGATGCTGAGAAAATCACCGATCAGCGGCCCGCACAGCAATTCGACCATCATCGCCAGCGATGCACCCTTGTAGCCGCCAAAGCCGAGCTGCGCGCCCTTCAGCACCACATTGGGATCGGTTGTCGCCTCGCCGTCCGGCCCGATGCCGGCGGTCTCGGGCACGTCATGGCCATCGCGCGCGTGGATCTGGATTTCACCGCGCGCCATCGACGATGAGGCCTGATCGAACACCATCGGCGGGGCGTCCTTTCGCGGCCAGGCAAACCCCATCGGGTTGGTGCCGTAAAGCGGTTTGGTACCGCCGGCCGGCGCCACATAAGGGTAAGATGCCGTAAACGCAAACGCGCACAGGCCTTCCATTGCCAGCCGTTCAGTCTCCGGCCACATCGCCGCGATGTGGAACATGTTGACGAATGCCACCGCCGCGATGCCATTCTGGCGTGCGCACGGCACCAGCGCCTTGTGCGCGACATCCTGGCCGAGCGGGGCATAACCGCCATCGCCATTGACGCGAATGACCGCTGGCGCCAGTTGTTCGACTGTCGGCTTGGCCTTCCCGTTCGCCCGTCCGGACCTGACGCCCTTGCAGTACCACGGCAGCCGGAACAGCCCGTGCGAATGGCACAGATCGCCTTCGGCCTGCAGCATACGGTCGGACACCGCCTTCGCGTTGGCCTCATCGCAACCGTTCGCCTGCAGGCATTTCATGGCGAGCGCGTGGCCCTCTTCAAGGCTCAAGTGGACAGTGCTCATTTCCCCTCCTCGGCCGCAAACGCAACCGCTTGTTCTATCGTTGTTACAACCCGCAAAGCTGGCACCGCCGGCCGCTCGATCATGATCACCGGCACGCCAAGCGCCCGCGCCGCATCAAGCTTGGCGCGCGCCGGCCCGCCGGCATTCTTGCTGACCAGCACGCTGACCTCTTCATCACGCATCAGCGCAATTTCATCTTCAACCGGAAACGGCGGCCGGGCCAGAATTATCTTGCAGTTATCGGGCATTGCAGATTCGGGCGCCTCGATCATTCGCGCAACAACCCGGATATCACCGCGCGCCGAGAACTGACCGATCTCCTTGCGGCCAATCGTGACGAAAGCGCAGGCGCCCGCCTCGATCCGGCTCACTGCCTCAGCCGTATCCCCGGCTGGCCACCAGACATCACCGGCCTCAGCCTGCCAGGCCGGCCGCAGCATCCGGACCAGATTAACTCCACTGTGCGCCGATGCTTCAGCAGCATTGGCCGAAATCACCGCCGCATACGGATGGGTTGCATCGATGATCAGATCAATCTCTTCACTCAGGGCATAATCGGCCAATCCGTGCGCACCGCCGAACCCGCCGATCCGGACATCGCCAGCCGGCATCATCGGTTCAGCCGTCACACCGGCAAGCGACGAAGTCACCTGATGGCCTGCCGCAACCAGCCTGTCCGCCAGCCCGCGCGCATCACCGGTGCCACCAAGAATGAGGATGCGTTTTGTCATCCGTCAGCCTTTCCGATCACCACGCCATCCCTGTCGACAACCAGCGTATCCAGCGCCACATCTGCGCCTCTCAAAGTCTCACGCCCGGCGACAAGCGCCCGCTGCGCGACGACATCTGCCAGGGCAATATTAGCGGCGCTCACCAGATCGAACACCTGCTTGGCCGTGTTCGCCCCGCGCACCTTGTCAACCAGGCCCGCTTCACCGCCCAGCTCAGCCACCCGATCTCCGAGCCAGTCGAAATCGACCTGGCTGCGGCCCGAATGCAGATCCATCGCGCCTTGCGCCATCTTGGTCATCTTGCCGAAGCCGCCGGCGACCGTCACGCGCCGGACCGGATGGGTGCGGATGTATTTCAGCATGCCGCCGACAAAATCGCCCATATCGATCAGGGCCTGATCCGGCAGCCCGTGGAACGCCTTGACGCTCGCCTCCGACGTGGAGCCAGTCGCACCGGCGATATGCCCGATACCCTCGGCCAGCGCCACATCGATGCCGCGGTGGATCGAGGCAATCCAGGCCGAACAGGAAAACGGGTTGACGATGCCGGTCGTCCCCAGGATCGACAATCCGCCGACAATGCCGAGCCGCGGGTTCCAGGTCTTGGCCGCAAGCGCCGCACCGCCGGGCACCGAAATCTCGATCGCCACATCACCGGGCGCACCGTGCTTTGCCGCCACCTCGCCGACAACATCACGCATCATCTGCCGCGGCACCGGATTGATCGCCGGTTCGCCCGGCGCGATCGGCAGTCCATCCTTGGTCACCTTGCCGACACCATCGCCGGCTGCAAAGGTCACACCTGCCCCGGCCGCCCCGAGCCGCACCGTCGCAATGATCGTCGCACCATGGGTGACATCAGGATCATCACCGGCATCCTTGACGATCCCGGCCTGCGCCCAGTTATCGCCCTTGCCTTCCAGGCACAGCGCAAAGGACGGGGTTTGTCCCTTCGGCAGCGTGATCGTCACCGGATCTGGAAACTCACCCGTCAGCAATGCCGTAAACGCTGCCTTCGTTGCCGCTGTCGCACATGCACCGGTGGTCCATCCACGTCTTAATTGTTTCGCCGGTTCAGCAATGGTTTTCGCCATGATGAGTCGTTATATAAGGACCATTAAGCGCTGCATAGGAGCATACGTGACGGCCATGCCGGCACCATCATCAGATAGCTTCAAAGGCTGGGCCAGCGACACTGGCGCCGAAGGCTTTGCCCGTCTTGACGCCGAGACGTTTCCGGCCTTTGAGCCGGGTACCGTCTGGCTGGTTGGCGCCGGCCCGGGCGCGCCCGGCCTCATGTCGCTGTTGGCCTATCACGCCATGCAGGTCTGCGATGTCGTTGTCTACGATGCGCTGGTCAATGCCGACATCCTGCGCTGGGTCCGCCCCGGCGCCGAGCTTGAATATGCCGGCAAACGCGGCGGCAAGCCCTCACCGCAACAGCGCGATATCACCTTGCGCCTCATTGAACTGGCGCAAAGCGGCAAGCGGGTCCTGCGCCTGAAGGGCGGCGATCCGTTCATGTTCGGCCGCGGCGGCGAGGAATCGCAGAACCTGGCCAACGCCGGCATCACCTTCCGCATCGTGCCTGGCATCACTTCCGGCGTCGGCGGCCTTGCCTATGCCGGTGTTCCGGCAACCCACCGCGACCTCAACCATTCCGTCACCTTCCTGACAGGCCATGATGCAAGCGGCACCATGCCGGCCAGCGTCGACTGGACCGCCGTTGCCAAGGCCTCGCCGGTAATCGTCATGTATATGGCGGTCAAGAACGTCGCCGAAATCGCCGGCGCCCTCATCGCCGGCGGCCGCAGCGCCGACGACACGATCACCTTCATCTCAAATGCCACCCTGCCGCACCAGACCGTCATGGAGACCACGCTCGGCGCCATCGAAACCTTCCTGAAAACCAACCAGCCGCAAACACCGGCCATCGTCGTCGTCGGCAAGGTCGAAGGCTGGCGCCAGATCCTCGACTGGTACGACGCCACACAGCGGGAGAACCCGATTGGCTAGGCTTTTGGCCAGGTTCTCCTTGCTCTCACTTATCCGTCATCCCGGACAAGCGGCGAAAGCCGCGACGATCCGGGACCCAGGGCGATCCGGCACCATCGCGGCGGTTCGCTCCTGGGTCCCGGCGCAAGGCCGGGATGACGGATTGGGAAGTCGATCGTGTCATGGCTAAAGCTGTTATCATTGCTGCACCGTCTTCGGGCAGTGGCAAGACGGTGGTCACACTTGCGCTGCTGCGGGCGCTGGCCCGCGCCGGTATGCCTGTCGCCTCGGCCAAGGTCGGACCGGATTATATCGACCCGCGCTTTCATGCCAGTGCAACCGGGCGGGCCTGTTACAATCTCGATCAATGGGCGATGCGCGCCGAGACCATAGGTGCGCATATCGGCGCCCTGTCATCCGGCGCCGACCTGATCGTCATTGAAGGGGTAATGGGCCTTTATGACGGCCCGGAGACCGGCAAGGGCTCGACCGCCGATCTTGCCATCAGCCTCGGGTTGCCGGTCATCCTGGTTGTCGACTGCAGCCACCAGGCCCAGTCGATCGCAGCCCTGGTGTCGGGCTTTGCCGGTTTCGACAAGGCGCTCAATCTGGCCGGCGTGATCCTCAACCGGGTCTCCAGCGCCCGTCACATCGAGCTGTTGACCGATGCGTTGACGCAAATCGGCATCAAGGTCGTCGGCGCCGTTCCCCGGGTCGACAACCTGGCCCTGCCGTCGCGCCACCTCGGCCTGGTACAGGCCGATGAACACCCTGAACTGGACGGCTTTCTGAACGAGGCGGCCGGTATCGTTGAAGGCGCCGTTGATTTGGATGTCCTGAAACAGCTGGCAGCCGACGTTCCTGCAAGCCACAAGACCGGCATGCATCTGCCACCGCTTGGCCAGCGCATTGCCGTTGCCAATGATGCAGCGTTCGGCTTTGCCTATCCTCACCTCCTGGCTGCCTGGCGCGACGACGGCGCCGACGTGATGCCGTTCTCGCCGCTCGCCAACGAGGGCCCGGACGAGGATGCCGATGCGGTCTTTCTGCCCGGCGGCTATCCCGAATTGCACGGGCCTCAGCTGTCGACCAACGCTGATTTCCTCAGCGGCCTGCGCAACGCCGCCCGCCGCGAGGCGCTGATTTACGGTGAGTGCGGTGGCTATATGGTGCTCGGCGATTACATCATCGACAAGGCCGGCGAGCGCCATGCCATGGCCGGCCTTCTGCCGCTCGGCACCTCTTTTGCCAAACGCAAGCTGCAGCTCGGATACCGCCGGCTGTCGCCCAAGACGTCTGCGCCCTTCAAATCGGACATGCGCGGCCACGAATTCCACTTCTCGACGATCGACTGGCAGGGCGACGCCGAACCGCTATTTGAGGCCGCCGACACGACCGGCCGCCCGCTCGGATCCATCGGCATGCGCATCGGCTCCGTGATGGGCTCATACGCCCACATCATCGACCAGGTTTGACCATGGCAGCGCGCGCAATCATGCTGCAGGGTACCGGGTCGGACGTTGGAAAGTCCCTGATTGCGGCCGGGCTGGCGCGGCTGCTTGCGAACAAGGGCATGAAGGTTTCCCCCTTCAAGCCGCAGAACATGTCGAACAATGCCGCTGTGACCGCAGACGGCGGCGAAATCGGCCGCGCCCAGGCATTGCAGGCCCGCGCCGCGCGGGCCGCGCCCAGCATTCATATGAACCCGATCCTGCTGAAGCCTGAGACCACCACCGGCGCGCAGGTCATCGTCCAGGGCAACCGCACCAAATCGATGGATGCCCGTAGCTTCTTCAAGTCCCGATCAACATATCTGCCGGCGATCCTTGACAGTTTTGCCCGTGTTGCCGCCGATACCGACATCGTCATCGTCGAAGGCGCCGGCTCACCGGCCGAAGTCAACCTTCGCGATGGCGATATCGCCAATATGGGCTTTGCCCACGCCGCCGGCGTGCCGGTGGTCCTCATCGGCGACATCCACCGCGGCGGCGTGATTGCCTCGATCGTCGGCACGTTCAACGTCATTGACCAAGCGGACGCAGAGCGAATTAAAGGCTTTGTGATCAATAACTTCCACGGCGATGTCACATTATTTGCCGACGGCCTGAAGACAATCGAGACGGCAACCGGCCGGCCCGGCCTCGGGGTCATCCCGCATTTTGCTGATGCCGGCAAGCTGCCGGCTGAAGATGCCGTTGCCCTGGAGCGCGCCGCAACGACCGGGACGGGAAAATTGCGCATTGCGGTGCCCAGATTGGCCCGCATTGCCAATTTCGATGATCTCGATCCGCTGAAGCTGGAACCAGGCGTCACCCTTGAAATCGTGCAGCCGGGCCAACCGGTGCCGGGCAATGCCGATCTGATCGTCATTCCCGGCTCGAAATCGACCATCGGCGATCTTGCCTACCTGCGCCGGCAGGGCTGGGACATCGATATTGTTGCCCATGCACGGCGCGGCAGCCATGTGCTTGGCCTGTGCGGAGGCTATCAGATGCTCGGCCGCAAGGTCCACGATCCGGACGGCCTTGAAGGTGCGCCGGGCAGCGCCGATGGGCTCGGGCTGCTCGATATCGAAACCACCCTCACCCGGCAAAAAACCCTCACCAATGTCACCGCCCGTCATGTCGCCAGTAACGCCGTGATGTCCGGCTACGAGATCCATCTCGGCGAAACCACCGGGCCCGACTGCGCCCGCCCGTTTGCCCTGATCGGCGATCAGCCGGACGGCGCCATCTCGCCATCCGGCCGCATTGCCGGGACCTATATGCACGGCAGCTTTGCCGCCGATGCGTTCCGCCAGGCCTATCTGGCCTCGCTCGGCGCTCAAACATCGGAGTTCGAATTCGACGCCGAGATCGACAAGACACTTGATGATCTTGCCAGCCACCTGAAAGCCCACCTTGATATCGAACGCATCCTGGACATCGCCGAGTCCGTGAAATGACCACGCCATTGCCAACATTTTCACCACAGTTCCGCCGCGAATTCTCTCAGCTGGTTCGCTGGCGGCGCGATGTCCGCCACTTCAAGCCCGATCCGGTCGATGGCGCCATCGTGAGCGAGTGCCTGGAACTGGCGAACCTGGCGCCTTCCGTCGGCCTCAGTCAGCCCTGGCGGTTCGTCGAACTCCAGGACCCGGCGCGCTGTGAACAGGTCATCGCCTCCTTCAGGCGGTGTAACCGTGAGGCGCTCGGCAGTTATGATGAAGACGTTCAGGCCCGTTATGCAAAGCTCAAGCTTGAAGGCCTCAGCCAGGCCCCGGTTCAACTAGTAGTCTTTGCCGATCCGGCAACCCCCAAGGGCAAGTCGCTTGGCCGCCGGACCATGCCGGAAATGCTGCACTATTCTGTCGTCACCGCCGTCCACACCTTCTGGCTTGCCGCCCGCAGCCACGGCCTTGGCGTCGGCTGGGTCTCAATTCTCGAGCCCGGTGACGTTGCCGATGCCTGCAATGCCCCGGCCGACTGGTCACTCGTTGCCTATCTGTGCATCGGCTGGCCGCTCGAACAGGCCGACCAGCCCGAGCTGGAACGCACCGGTTGGGAACGGCGTGCCGGCCTCGATGACAACTTTACCAGGCTTTGAGCGGCATGTTCCTGACCACCTCATTGCTTGTCTGTTTCACCGCATTGGTCATCGAGCGCCTGATCGGGTATCCACGCGCCATCCACGACCGGCTCGGACACCCTGTCGAATACGCCGGCAGGCTGATTGCCGGGTTGGACGACCGTCTCAATCGGACCACCCTTGCACCGCACACCAGACGTATTAACGGCATGCTGAGCGTGCTTTGCCTCATCGCGGTAGCCGGCGCGGCCGCTGCCGCACTCACCATAGTGTTTCGCACCGTGCCATACGGCTGGATTGCCGAGGCCATTGTCGCCTCCAGCCTGCTGGCCCAGAGCGAACTGCGCCGGTTCGTGCGCCGGGTGGCAGACGGGCTCGATGAAAACCTGGAGGCCGGCCGCGACGCTGTGCGCCACATTGTCGGCCGTGACCCGGCCGAACTCGATGAAGCCGGCGTTGCCCGTGCCGCCATCGAAAGCCTTGCAGAAAACACCTCCGACGGCATCGTTGCACCGGCCTTCTGGCTTGCCATCGGCGGTTTGCCGGGTCTGGTGATCTACAAGGCCATCAACACCGCCGACAGCATGATTGGCTACAAGTCGGAAAAATATCTTCACTTCGGCTGGGCCGCCGCCAGGCTGGATGACCTGGTCAACTTCATCCCGGCGCGCATCTGCGGCCTGTTCTTTGCCGGCGCTGCAAGCCTGACCAGCCCATCGGCCGGCTCAGATGCGCTGCACGCCATGTGGCGCGATGCAGCAAAGCACCTGTCGCCGAACGCCGGCTGGCCGGAAGCGGCCATGGCCGGCGCCCTCGATATCAGCCTTGGCGGTCCGCGCAGCTATGGCGGGACAGCGGTCGATCTTGCAAAGATGGGCGATGGCCGCCACGACCTGACCGCAAACGATATCCGCCGCGCCCTCAGGCTCTATGCCCAGACCATAACTCTGCTCGCCATCCTGGCGTTCTTTTGCTGGTTGTTTGTTTAGTTCCGCCGCCCCTTGAGCCACAGCGGCAGGCCGGCTGCCATGAAGACGACCTCATCTGCCATATCGGCGAGGATCTGGTTGGCGAGCCCGGCCTCATCGCGAAACGCCCGCGCCAGCGCGTTATCCGGCACGATGCCCATCCCGACCTCGTTACTCACCAGAACGACATTACCAGCCAGCGTTGGCAACAGGTCGGACAATGTGCCGACCTCGCCAGCGACATCGCCGTCATTCATCATCAGGTTACTGATCCACAAGGTGATGCAGTCGACCAGGATGGTGCGCCCTGCCGCCGCGTTGCCTTCCAGCGCGCCAACCAGCTCCAGCGGTTCTTCCAGCAGCATCCAGTCATCGCCGCGCCGCTCCTGGTGCTGCTGGATGCGCATCTGCATTTCTTCATCGTGCGGCTGGGCCGTTGCCAGATATATCTTCTCGCCAGGTTCGCCCGAGCATCGGTCTTCTGCAAATATACTCTTGCCCGAGCGTGCGCCGCCGAGCACCAAAAGACTGTGCCGGTCATGCATGGCCTCTTACCTCACTTCATCCGTCTTCCGGCGGCATCCGGGCAATGAAGTGCCCGCGCATGCCATCGGGCCACTGGCGAAACGGAACCGTGCCCAGCTCGCTCTCGCCATGCAGCTCAAACCATCCCACAATCGCTTCCGCCGCCGCCCGGGTCGGCTCAAAATCACCGGCGATATAGCTGAACCGCTCGGTATCGCGAAACCACACATTGCAGTGCCGCTTGCAGGACCACAGACATTCCTGCTCGGCAATCTGAATATGGTCACCGCCCTTTTCCATCAGCACGTCACGCACATGCTCGATCAAGCGTTCTCCGCCGGTCCGCCCGTCGGCATCGGTCTTGTGGTCGGCGGCGTGTTTACAGGTCGTGCAAAAAACCAGTGATCGCATGGATACTTCCGTGTAACAAATGACTTCAAGCTACCTGAATGGAAAACTATTGCCCGCCTGTCAACGACCACAACCAAAACGATGACCAAATCCAGGGATAAGATTGCCTTCGTCGCCAGTGAAGCGCCCGAAGCCAAAAAAGCGCACGCGCTACTGAGCAAGCGATATGGCGATGTCGCGATGCACGACGCGGACGTCATCGTGGCGCACGGCGGCGACGGCTTGATGCTGCAGACCTTGCATGCCGTGCTGGAAAACGGCGCTGCGATCTATGGCATGAACCGCGGCTCGGTCGGCTTTTTGATGAATGACTACGCCGAGGATGATCTTGCCGAGCGGCTCGAGGCGGCAGAAACCACCAGCATCAAACCGTTGCGCATGCGGGTTGGCGACTGTCACGGCAAGACCCATGAGGCGCTGGCCTTCAACGAAGTCTCGCTGCTGCGCCAGATGCATCAGGCCGCCAAATTGCGATTGTCGGTCGACGGCAAGGTCAGGCTCGATGAATTGATCTGCGACGGCATCATCGTTGCAACACCGGCCGGCAGCACGGCCTACAACCTGTCCGCACATGGCCCGATCCTGCCGATCAACTCGCCCTTGCTGGCCCTGACCCCGATCAGCGCATTCCGCCCCCGGCGTTGGCGCGGCGCCATCCTGCCCGACCAGGCCGTCGTCAAGATCGCCGTGCTTGAGTCCGACAAGCGCCCGGTTGCCGCCGTTGCCGATCACACCGAGTTCCGCGATGTCTGCGCCGTAGAGGTCATCGAGGACCCGACCCTCAAGGTCGATATCCTGTTCGACCCCGGTCACAGCCTGGCCGAGCGCGTGC
>JABDJG010000170.1 GCA_013002595.1 Hyphomicrobiales bacterium
CGAGCCGATCCTGGCAGCGAAACGGCTGCGCTTCGTTCAGGTGTGCGCTGCCGGCTACGACCAGTTCGATCTAGCGGCGATCGAGGCTGCCGGCATTCGCATGGCCAACGCCTCGGGCGTCAACAAGAACGCGGTCAGCGAACACGCCATGGCGCTCATTCTGGCGCTGACCCGCCAGATCCATATCGCGCGGGACAATCAGCGCAACCATCACTGGCGCGGCATGATTTCCGAATTTGCCCGGCGCGAAGACGAACTGCCCGGCAAGACCATGCTGATATTCGGCGTCGGGCAGATCGGCCAGCGGACCGCGAAACTGGCCAAGGCCTTCGACATGACTGTCATTGGCATCAGACGCGACATTTCCGAACCGTTAGCCGCCGTCGACGAACTGTACGGGCCGGCAGATTTCCCGTCGCTGATCCCGCGCGCCGATGTGGTGGTGTTGTGCTGCCCGCTGACACCGCAAACCACCCACCTGATGAACGCGGCAACGCTTGCCGCCATGAAGCCGTCGGCCTATCTGGTCAATGTTGCCCGTGGCGCATGCGTCGATGAGACGGCTCTGATCGCCGCCCTTGACGCCGGTGCAATTGCAGGCGCCGGCATCGACACAACCGGTGCCGAACCGCTTGCCGGAGACAGCGCGCTGTGGTCATTGGAAAATGTCGTGCTGACGCCGCACACCGGCGGTGAGACCCGCAAATACGAAGACAATGTCATCGATATCCTGCTTGACAATGTCGATCGGCTGACCGGTGGCGAAACGGCGCTGCGCAACCAGATCGTCTGACGGGTAATGCAGCCGGCGACCGGAGCGCAACCCTTCAACGACGGCCCATCGTTGCTGCCCCTGCGCGAATTGATCAGAACGGGAGCACATGGTCGAAAATCCCCCACGGCAGGATAAAGGCCCAGCACTTAGGAACCACTTCGCCAAATGGGCGAGAGAGTTGCTTACTGGTTCGCTCCCAGACCAGATGCATCTTCGTTGGAAGAATACTATGAGATCAATGTTGAGCTGCCTGGCCTCAAGGCTGAGGACGTGGATGATACGACACGAGACAACAGTCCCGCGGTTCACGGTGAGAAGCGATCCGAGCGAAAGGAAACTGGTCAGTCCATCTATTTTTTGAGAGGAAGTACGGAACTTTCCAGTGCGCATTCCAGTTGCCACCGTATGCAGATGGCGACAAGATCGACGCACAGGTCCGCGAAAGAGCTCTGT
Source organism: Hyphomicrobiales bacterium (assembly GCA_013002595.1). Taxonomy (GTDB): domain Bacteria; phylum Pseudomonadota; class Alphaproteobacteria; order Rhizobiales; family Aestuariivirgaceae; genus JABDJG01. Next base: position 1,229 of record JABDJG010000170.1, read on the forward strand.
GCTTGAGGATTGCCAAGCAAGGCCCATCGATGCCAAAACCAAGAAGGATCAAGCTCCGAAAGTCGCAACCGCCAGAACCTGGATCATCTGGTTTTATGACGAACCGCTCTTGCGGGGTCCGGCAAAGCATAAATCGCCGCATGCATCGAATTTTTTGCAAACGGAAGTCGCAACACGAGGTCGAATTTCAGCATGGAATACAGGGATTATTATGCTGCACTCGAAGTTGGCAGGGATGCTACTCAAGATGAGATCAAGCGCGCCTACAGAAAGCTTGCGCGTAAGTACCATCCTGATTTGAACAAGGACAAAGGCGCGGAAGAGCGCTTTAAGGAAATCGGCGAAGCCAATGATGTGCTGAGCGATCCCGAAAAACGCGCCGCCTATGATCAATTGGGCTCTGGTTATCGACCTGGTCAGGAGTTCCAGCCGCCGCCAGACTGGGATGCGGGGTTTGAATATTCAGGTGCTGGCGATGAGGCGGCATTTTCCGAGTTCTTTGAAAACCTGTTCGGCGGCGCACGGCAGGCACAGCGCGCGCAGCGGTCACAGTTCCACACCAGAGGCCAGGACCATCACGCCAGGATAATGATTGACCTTGAGGATGCTTTCGCCGGCGCGGAGCGAGCCATTCAACTCAAGATGCCGAAGGTCACTGCCGACGGTCGTGTCGTTTCCGAATCGCGCACACTCAATGTCAGCATCCCGAAAGGGGTCCATTCGGGCCAGCATATCCGCCTGAAGGGGCAGGGGTCGCCGGGGTTTGGCGAGGGCAAAGCGGGCGATCTCTATCTGGAGATCGATTTTTCGCCTCATCCGCTCTACCACGTCGAAGGAAAGGACGTTTATCTCAACTTGCCAGTGGCTCCGTGGGAGGCTGCCCTTGGCGGCAAAGTCAAAGCGCCGACACCCCAGGGCACTGTTGACCTCACTATTCCTGCGAACTCTGCGCAAGGGCGCAAACTGCGTCTGAAACACAGAGGCATACCGGGCAAACCGCCCGGTGATTTTTACGCCGTGCTGCAGATTTCCCTGCCCCCTGCGAAGGACGAGAAGTCAAAGAAACTCTATCAAGCCATGGCGGATGAACTGTCGTTCAATCCGCGCACTGCACTTGGCGTGTAGGCGATATCTGGAGACGTTCAATGCCGAAAAAACCTCAATCAACCCGTTCCGGTTTGGTCGTTACGGACAACGCAGAGTTGACCCTTGACGATCTTTGCGCCGCCTGCGGTTTGTCCAGGGAAAAAATTGTGACCTATGTTGCAGAAGGTATAATTGAACCGGCCGGATCAGAAATCGTTCAATGGCGGTTCTCCCAGACAACCCTTGTTCAGCTGCATAGAGCCAAGCGGCTTGAGCAGGATCTTGGCCTGAACGAGGCTGGTACCGCTCTGGCATTCGACCTGCTGTCGCAGATTGAAGTGCTCAAATGCAGACTGGCCCGCTTTGAGGAAGAGAACTCGGAATGAACCCTGGCCTGAAAAGTAGTCGCATGATTTAGAGCAAAGCTTGAGTGCCATTACAGATCTGGAAGGGATCATCAACTGCTCACCCCGCCGGGCCGAAAGATTCAAAATGGATCCGATCCGCCGGCACGTTCTGCTGCTCGAGGCTGGCCTGAATGTCCGCCATGAAGCGGGTCGGGCCGGACAGGAAATAGTGGGCATCGGCGCTCTCGACCAGATCGGCCAGAAGCGCGCCGTCGACCCGGCCTTCACTATGGTAGTCGAGGCCAGGCGTATCGCCGGACCCGGGCCGGCTGTAGGCGACATGCAGGTTTATGTTCGGGTTGTTGTCGGCAAGGTCGCGAACTTCGTTGGCGAGCGGATGATGACGGCCGTCGCGGGCGCCGTGAACGAACCAGACCGGCTGGCCGGAGTCGCCCGCTGCAACGGCGTGTAGGATGCTCATCATCGGCGTGACGCCGACGCCGGCGCTGACCAGCACAAGCGGGCAAACGTTGCAGGTCATCATGAAATCACCGGCCGGGTGGCGGGCATCGATGATCGCGCCCGCCTCGATGTGGTCGTGCAGATGCCGCGACACCAGCCCCTCAGGTTCCCGTTTCACACTGATCCGGTAGCGCTCGGTGCCCGGCGCGCTCGATAGCGAGTAGGTGCGGCGGGCCGGTTCACCGAGGCCCGGGATGGCAAGTTCTATCGGCAAATGCTGGCCCGGTTCAAAGGCTGCCAGCGGCCCGCCGTCGCGCGCCTCGAACACAAAGGACGTGACATCGTCGCTTTCGGGAATCTTGTCGACCAGCCGCAATGAGCGCACGGAGTCCGCATCCGCTGCCCAGCGCAGGCTG